>DASTAU010000083.1:0-2986 GCA_035712425.1 Sphingomicrobium sp. | reverse complement strand
AAGAATCCGGCCGAGCTCGCCGCCGCCAAGAAGGGCTCGCGCAAGGCCGCTTCCGCCAAGGCTTGAAGGCCTTAGACAAGCGGCCTCGAGCCACTATATCGGCGGCGGGGAGGCGCGAAGCCTTAACGCCGCCGTTTGTTTTTCCGGGGAATTTTAGTCGATGGCATCCGCAGCCGAACATCTGACCTCCAGTCTCACGCTCGCGAATTTCCAGAAGGCCACCGAGCTCAAGAAAAGGCTGTGGTTCACGGTCGGTGCGCTGATCCTGTTCCGGTTGCTTTCCTTCGTCCCGGTTCCGGGCATCGATCCTGCGGCGATGGCCCAGCTCTATCAAACGCAGAGCGGCGGAATCCTCGACGTTTTCAACACCTTCTCCGGCGGCGCGCTGGAGCGGTTCAGCATCGTCGCCTTGGGCGTCATGCCGTACATCACGGCCTCGATCGTCGTGCAGCTTGGCGGCACGCTCTACGAGCCCTGGAAGGCGCTCAAGAAAGAGGGCGAGTCCGGGCGCAAGAAGCTCAACCAATATACGCGCTACCTCACCGTCGCGATCACGCTCGTGCAGGGTTATCTCGCCGTGAAGGGGCTTGAATCGCAGGGCGCGCGCCAGGGGATCGAAGCGGTCGTCGCGCCGGGCCTGCTGTTTGAGATCGCCGGTACCGTCAGCCTCGTTGGTGGCACGTTGTTCCTGATGTGGATCGGCGAGCAGATCACCAGCCGCGGTATCGGCAATGGCGTGTCACTGATCATCATGGCGGGCATTGTTGCCCGTCTTCCGCAGGCAGTCGCTCAGCTCCTCGAAGGCAGTCGAACGGGCTCGCTCAGCGGGATCCTGGTGGTCGGGATCATCGTCCTCACCATCGTCCTCGTGCTCTTCATCTGCTTCATGGAGCGGGCACAGCGGCGCGTGCTGATCCAGTACCCCAAGCGCCAGACAGTGCGCGGCATGCAGCAGGAGCGCTCGCACCTGCCGATCAAGCTCAACACCTCGGGCGTGATCCCGCCGATCTTCGCTTCCTCGCTGCTGTTGATGCCGCTGACGATCTTGAACTGGGCGGGAAGCCGCGCCGGCACCGGCAGCACCAGCGACTGGCTGATCACGATCAGCACGTTCCTTCAGCACGGATCGGTCGCGTACGAAGCGCTTTACGCGGTCGGAATCGCGTTCTTCACCTTTTTCTACACCGCGGTTCAGTTCAACAGCGAAGAGACCGCGGACAATCTGAAGCGCCACGGCGGCTTCATTCCGGGGATCCGCCCCGGCAAGGCGACCGAGCAATATTTTGACTATTTGCTCAACCGCATCACGGTCGTCGGCGCGGCGTACCTGGTGTTCATCTGCCTCGTCCCCGACATCCTTTCGTCCCAGGCCGGTCTGACGCTGCGGCTCGGCGGAACGAGCCTGCTAATCGTCGTCAACGTGACGATGGACACGGTGAGCCAGATCCAGAGCCACCTGATCGCCCACCAATATGGCGACCTCATCAAGAAGGCGAAGCTCAAGACGACGCCGCGGCGTCGTTAGCCGGACCGGCAGCAGGGGAGGCGGCCGAAATGCTGAACATCATTCTCCTCGGCCCGCCTGGCGCGGGCAAGGGTACTCAGGCGGCGCGGCTGCAGGCGGAACGTGGGATGGTGCAGCTATCGACCGGCGACATGCTTCGCGGGGCCGTCGCCGCGGGTACGCCTGTTGGACTTCAAGCGAAGGCGGTCATGGAGCGCGGCGAATTGGTCAGCGACGCGATCGTCAGCGCGCTTATCGGCGAACGGCTCGACGCCGCGGCGGAGCAGGGCGCGATTTTCGACGGCTTTCCCCGGACGCGCGCACAGGCCGAGGCGCTGGACGTGCTCCTCGGTGAGCGCGGGCGGCGCCTCGATCATGTGATCGAGCTCGCCGTTGACGAAGACGAACTGGTGAAGCGGATCGTCGGCCGCTTCACCTGTGCGAAATGCGGCACGGGCTACCATGATACTTTCCGCCCCACACAGGTGGCCGGCGTCTGCGACGTTTGCGGATCGACCGAATTCAAGCGCCGCCCCGACGACAATGAGCAGACCGTCCGCACCCGCATGGCCGAATATCGCGCCAAGACTGCCCCGATCCTTCCCTTCTATGAGGCGAGGGGGCTCGTGCGGCGGGTCAATGGCATGGGCCCGATCGATGAGGTCGCGACGGAAATTGACGCGATCCTAGACGGCGCGGTCTAAGGTTACGAAGCGGAACGGCGGACGTCCGTCTTCCGCCTCATGATCCTCACGAAGTACTTCGTGCCATTCGCCGCTGCTGCGCGGGTCGTCGATGAACGTGTCGCCGGGGACCTCCGCGAGCACTTCGGTCAGCTCGATCCGATCGGCGAGCGGTAGAAACAAGCGGAACAGGTCCGCGCCCCCGATGACCGAAAGGCGTTCTCCGTTCGCCAAGCCCAGCGCCTCATCGACTGAATGCGCAACTTCCGCCCCCGACGAGCTCCAGCTGGAGTCGCGGGTCAGCACGATATGCCTGCGACCCGGCAGGAGGCCGGGCAGGCTGTCGAAGGTCTTTCGGCCCATGACCATCGCGCTGCCCATCGTCAGCGCCTTGAACCGCTTGAGGTCCGCCGGAACATGCCACGGAAGCTTGCCGTCGCGGCCGATGACACCGTTCTCGGCGCGGGCGATGACGATGGTGATCGGCGGCCTGTCCATCTCGCTGCTTTGACGCGCGCGGCGGCGCATGCCAAGCGCCGCTGAATGACGGACGACCAGGCCAAGCTGATCGCCGAAGCGGAGCGGCGGCTCGGACCGAAAGCGGTCGTGACCGATCTGAAAGAGATAGAGCCCTGGGTCACCGACTGGCGCGGTCGCATTCATGGCGCCGCACCGGCGATGCTTGCTCCTTCATCCACCGAAGAAGTGGCGGAGATCGTACGCCTCGCCGCCGAGCACCGCGTGGCATTGGTCCCGCAAGGGGGAAATACGGGAATGGCCGCTGGGGCGACGCCGCCGG
>DASTAU010000082.1:0-5519 GCA_035712425.1 Sphingomicrobium sp. | reverse complement strand
CCGCAGGAAATCCGGGCGCTTATGCACGCCCGCCAGCAAATTGACCGAGACGAATTCGAAATCCGCGTCGAGTTCTTTCAATCCCCAGAGCGCTCGCAACGAGCGCGTTGGGCCAAAGCCATAGAGCTTCATGGTCGATCTCCCCAGAATGGCAAATTTGCGGCTTGCTATTGATTGATTTCAGGCTCGACGAGCCTTGCGAGGTTTCGCAGCGAGTCCTGCCAGCCGAGATAGCAGGCCTCCGTCGGAATGACGTCCGGGATGCCCTCCTGCACGATGTGGAGCTCCGTCCCGACCGATACTTTCTTCAAGGTCACCGTCACCTGAATATCGCCGGGCAGGTTGGGATCATCGAACTTGTCCGTGTAACGCAAGCGCTCGTTGGGAACGAGCTCGACATATTTGCCGCCAAAGGAATGGCTCTTGCCCGTCGTGAAATTTCGAAACGACATTTTGAACGTGCCGCCGACGCTTGGCTCGAGATGATGCACGGTGCAGGCAAAGCCATTGGGCGGAAGCCATTTCGCGAGTGCGTCCGCCTCGAGAAACGCGCGATAGACCTTCTCCGGCCGGGTTGCGAGGACGCGATGCAAGCGCACGGTGTTGGGCATGATCATTCCTCCTTGAATTGATTTGACGGAACGGACGCTGCCGCCGATCAACCGGCCGGTATCGGCAGAACCGGCATGACCTCGATGGATTCGCCCGGAAAGATCGTGAAATGCGGATGGTTCTCGAACAGTTTGGCGGCCGCCTCATGCGAGTCCGCACGCACGACCATGAAGGCGCCCATCGCGTTGCTCACGTCTTCGATGCCGCGCTCGGTGATCGTCTTCGTCTTGCCGAGCGGCCCGCCCATCGTCGAAACCGCCGCCTGGTGCTTTTCCATCCAGGCTTTCCAGGCGGCGATGCCTTGCTGTTCCTTGGCGCGCCTTTCGGCTTCGGGAAGCGCTATCCATGCCTTCATGCGGGCGCTGGTTTTGCTGCCGAGGAAGATGGCGAGATAGGTGTCGTTCGCGCTCATGGGGTGTCCTTTCCTTTGGCGGTTGCGGAGCGAAACAAGAGCTCGACGTAGCGGCGCAGGTGATCGACGCTCGCGGCGGCGATCTCGGCGCTGCCCTTGGCCTTGGCCAAGATGAACGCGCCTTGCAGCACGGCTTGGGTGTGAAGCGCGAGGCTTCGCGCCGTCCAATCGGCGCGAATGCCGTGACGCGTCATGGCTTCGGCGATATCCGCCTCGACCGTTGCCGCGTGCCCGCTGATGCTGGCATCGCACGCATCGCGGATCTCGGGGCTGGTCTCATAGACTTCCTGCACCATCGTTCCGACGAGACAGGTGAATTCCGGGACCGTGCCGGTGAGGATCGCCTTGCGGAAATCGATATAGCCGAGAACCCGGTTGAGGGGATCGGCATGGCGGTGATAAGGCGCGGCGGCGAAGAGCGCGCTCGCCATCTCCGACCAATACTCGGCCGCGGCGACGCCCAGAGCTTCCTTGGTCTTGAAATGATGAAAGAAGGACCCCTTTGCAACGCCTGCTTCGGCGCACAGCTCGTCAATGGTCGTGGCCGCATAGCCCTTGGTGCGGATCACTGACAAGGCCGCGTCGAGAAGCTTCTGCCGGGCGGAGGCCATGGGGCGCTTGGCCAGAGGTTCATTGTTCATGGTCAAATTTATACCGACTAGTCGGTATAAATTCAAGCCTTGATTCGCCTCTGAGAGATGGACCGAGAGGCGCAGCCGTAAATTCCGGCCAAACCTTTGTCGTCGCTATCAATCGGCCTCGATCAGCACCTGCCCGCCGAAGGACATTCGACAGCCGCGCGCGATCGGTGCGAAGCTTGGAGGATTTTCTGATCGAGGACGGCGCGATCTTGGAGGTGTTATGAGTCTCGATCCGGTTCTGCTGTCACGCCTGCAATGGGCGTGGGTGATCGCCTGGCACATCCTGCTTCCCGCCTTCACGGTCGGCCTCGCCTCCTATATCGCCGTCCTTGAAGGGTTCTATTTCCTCACCAAGCGGGAAATCTGGTTCCGGATCTCCGGCTTCTGGATCCGGATCTTCGCCGTCACCTTCGGCATGGGCGTCGTCTCCGGCATCATCATGCCGTTCCAATTCGGCACCAATTGGAGCCGCTTCACCGATGCGACGGCCGACGTGCTCTCCCCGATGATGGCTTACGAGGGGCTGATGGCTTTCTTCCTCGAAGCGTCCTTCCTGGGCGTTCTCCTATTCGGGCGAAAGCTGGTGCCGCGTTGGGCGCATTTCTTCGCCGCGCTCATGGTCGCGTTCGGCACGCTGCTGTCCTCGTTCTGGATTCTCGCGACGAATAGCTGGATGCAGACGCCTCAAGGCTACAAGCTGGTCGACGGTCGGTTCGAGCCGGTCGATTGGCTGGCGATCATCTTCAACCCGTCCTTCCCCTATCGCCTTGCACACAACGTCACGGCCTTCTACATCACGACCGGCTTCGTCGTCCTCGGCGTCGGCGCCTATCTTCTCCGCCGGGGCAAAGCGGTCGAGGAGTCGCGGCTGATGATCCGGATGGCACTCGACCTGCTGATCGTGCTGGTGCCGTTGCAGATTTTCCTCGGCGACCTGCATGGCCTCAACACGCTCGAATATCAGCCGGCCAAGATCGCTGCGATCGAGGGACGCTATGATACCGTCCAGCCGGTGCCGCTGACGCTGTTCGGCATTCCCGACGATCGTGATGCCGTCATGCATGACGCGATCGACATTCCCGATCTCGGTAGCCTGATCCTGACACATTCCTGGAACGGCACGATCAAAGGGCTGAAAGAGTGGCCGCCCGATGAGCGCCCGCCGGTCGGACCGCCCTTCTTCGCTTTCCGAATCATGGTCGGCATCGGCTTGATCATGCTCGCCGTCGCCATCGTCGGACAGGTGCTGCTGCGGGCCGGCGAGCGGATCTACCGCACGGGCTGGTTCCTGCGTCTCTGTCCGTGGGTGGCGCCGCTGGGCTTCATTGCCGTCGTCGCCGGCTGGGTCGTGACGGAGGTGGGCCGTCAGCCATGGACCGTCTATGGCCTCATGCGCACGGCGGACTCGGTATCGCCCTCGCTCACGGGCTCGGATGTCGCGATTTCGCTCGCCTTCTATGTGATCGTCTATCTCGTGATGTTTCCGACGGGCATCGCCTTCATGGCGGGGCTGGTGCGGCGCGGGCCCCAAGCCGCAGACGCCGAGCCGTCAGCGATCGAGAGCGGACGGCCGGAGCGGCCCTTCGCGGCCGCCTCGCCAAGGCCCGAGCCATAAGAACGGAGACGCATCGGATGGCGCTCGATCTCGTTCCGATCTGGACCGCGCTCCTGGCGCTCGCGGTCTTTTACTACGTCGTCTTCGACGGATTCGATCTCGGTGTTGGGATGCTCTACGGCTTCGCTCCGGACGAGGCGGAGCGCAGCATCGTCATGAACTCGGTGGCGCCGATCTGGGACGGCAACGAGACCTGGCTCGTGTTCGGCGGACTCGGGCTGCTTGCGGCGTTTCCGCTCGCCTTCGCGATCATCATTCCCGCGGTCTATTTTCCGATCCTCATTATGCTGCTGGCGCTGGTGTTTCGCGGCGTCGCTTTCGAATTTCGCTTCAGGCGTTCGGGGCTGAGGCGCTTTTGGGACCGGGCATTCTGCGGGGGCTCGATCGTCGCGACTTTTGCCCAAGGGGTTGTGCTCGGGACCTTCATCCAGGGCTTCAAGGTGGACGGGCGCCACTTCGCCGGCACCTCCTTCGACTGGGTGACGCCCTTCGCTCTTCTCACCGGTCTCGCCCTCATGTTCGGCTACGGCCTGCTCGGCGCCGGTTGGCTCGTTCTGAAAACGGAAGGAGCGCTGCAGGACTGGGCGCGCAAAGCGGGACGGCTCTGCCTGATCGCCGTTCTGATCGCAATCCTCGCGGTCAGCATCTGGACACCTTTGGCCGATCCGGAAATCGCCCGCCGCTGGTTCAGCTGGCCCAATATCGGCTTCCTCTCGCCCGTTCCCTTGATCACGCTGCTGATCGCCGCGGCCGAGTGGCACGCGCTGCATCACGATCGGGAGGTTGTGCCGTTCCTCGGGGCGATCGGGCTGTTCCTGATGTCCTTCATCGGCATCGCGATCAGCCTCTGGCCCATGATCGTTCCGTATCACTACACGCTGTGGCAAGCGGCATCGTCCGAGAGCACCCAGGCTTTTTTGCTGATCGGGACCTTGTTCCTCCTGCCGATCATCCTGATGTACACCGCCTGGTCCTATTGGGTCTTTCGCGGCAAGGTGCGAAGCGATGTCGGCTATCATTGAACGTCGCCGGCGCCCCGCCCTTCACGGATCGGCGAGCATTTGTTGACGCCGTTGCCACCCTCAACCATTGTGTTAAGCTATTGCTAAGGCGCGATTTCGCGGGAGGTTTCACCATGATCACATTCACCGTCAACGGGACGCAGCATCAGCTCGATCTCGAGCCCGATACGCCGCTGCTTTGGGCCTTGCGCGATGCGGTCGGCCTGACCGGCACGAAATTCGGCTGCGGCATCGCTCAGTGCGGCGCATGCACCGTGCATGTCGATGGACAGGCGATGCGCTCCTGCTCGGTTCCGATCGCCGCGGTCGCGGGCAAGAGCATCACAACGATCGAAGGCTTGTCGCCGGACGGCAAGCATCCCGTCCAGCAGGCTTGGCTCGCCGAGGATGTGCCGCAATGCGGCTATTGCCAATCCGGGCAGATCATGGCGACGGCAGCCTTCCTCAAGACCCACCCGAAACCCAGCGACGCCGAGATCGACGCCAACATCACCAATATTTGCCGCTGCGGCACCTATGAGCGGCTCCGTCGCGCGATCCATCGCGCCGCCGATCTGATGAAAGCCTGAGCGGAAGGAGGAAAGCCATGGACGGATATCGCACCGCATCCTCACTGAGCCGCCGCCACTTCCTCGTCACCGCGGTCACCGCGGCCGGAGGCTTTGCGATCGGCATCAGCGCTCTGCCGCATCTCGCCCACGCGGTCACGGTCGCAGCGCAGCCTTGGGACGATGATGGCCATGCGCCGCACGAGATCGACGCCTGGATCGCCATCGATCCCGATGATTCCGTGCTGATCCGCTATCAGCGCTCGGAAATGGGCCAGGGCAGCATGACGGCGCTGCCCATGCTCATCAACGAGGAGCTGGGCGCCGATTGGTCGAAGGTCCGTATCGAATACGCCTCGCCCAACCGCAATGTGCGCGAGAAGAAAGTCTATGGCGACATGTTCTCGCATGGCAGCCAGTCGGTGCGGGCTTCGCAAAAGAAGGTTCAGCAGGTCGGCGCCAGCGCGCGCGAGCGGCTGATCGCCGCGGCGGCGGCGCGCTGGGGCGTTCCGGGGAGCGAATGCAGCGCCGCCAACAGCATCGTCACGCACACGCCATCGGGCCGGACCTTGCGCTACGGCGAGGTTGCGCCCGATGCGGCGAAGATCGCGCTCAACAAAGAGCCCGAGATCAAGACGCCCGACAAGTTCACTTTCGCCGGCAAGCCGA
>DASTAU010000081.1:0-2743 GCA_035712425.1 Sphingomicrobium sp. | reverse complement strand
TTCCGTCTCTGGGCGAATGCGCTTCACCAGCGATGCATAATCCCCGTCCGGAACGAAGCAGATGTCCTGGCTATCGGGCTTGGCCGCGACCTCCAGACCCAGCTCCGCAGCAATCCGGCGCACCTCGTCCTTCGGCAAGTGGCCGAGCGGAAAGCGAAGAAAGTCGAGCTGCTCGCGCGTCGTCCCATAGAGAAAGTAGCTCTGGTCCCGCCGCGGATCGGCGCCCTTGTGAAGCTCCGCGCGGCCGTCGTTGAGCACGCGCCGAACATAGTGCCCCGTCGCGAGGCAATCCGCGCCGAGCTCGCGGGCGAACGCAACCAGGTCGACGAACTTCACCCCCTGGTTGCAGCTTGCGCACGGCACCGGCGTCCGCCCGTGCGCATATTCGTCGACGAACCGGTCGATCACGCCTTCGCGGAAGCGGCTTTCGTAATCGAGCACGTAGTGCGCGATGCCCAGCCGGTCCGCGACCATCTTGGCATCATAGATGTCCTGGCCGGCGCAGCAGGCGCCCGAGCGGCGCACGGCCTCGCCATAATCGTAAAGCTGGAGCGTGACCCCGATGACCTCTGCGCCGGTCTTCGCGGCGAGGGCGGCCGTAACCGAGCTGTCGACGCCGCCGGACATGGCAACGACGATCCGGGCATCGCCTGTGGGGCGGCCGAGCTGAAAATCCATCCACATTGGAGTTCTTCTTGCCGCGCTCTTTACCCGAATTTCACTCCTCCAGACTAGACCGGAGGCAGGACAGACGAGTGAGGGGGCAGGTTTGGCGCGTCACGAGAGGGACTTTCGTAGCAGTACGGAAGCGCCGCTCAGCCTTGACGACCTGCTCGCGCTCCTTGGGTCGGGCGCGGATGTCGACGAGCGCTCGAGGGAGGACGCCATCGCTTGCTATCTCTCGGGGGGAGATGGCTGGCGGGAAGCAGTGAGGATCCTCGGCGGCGCATTCGCCGGGGAAGGGACAGGGTTAAGGGAGCGTAAGGCTGACTGACCGGTACGTTAACCAGCGCGTTTCAGAATATTTTCAATCGCTGGAGTTTAAGAAGTCGGCATTCGCAATGATTAAGCAGGTGTGACGAAACGATGCTCGAGAATCAGAAAATTCGTCCGGCCCAGGTCATCGGACCTCTCGGCGAGCCCCTGACGCTCGACTCGTTGCCGCCTGCCGACACGACCCGCTGGGTCGTCCGCCGCAAGGCCGAGGTCGTCGCCGCCGTTTCCGGCGGTCTCCTGACCGTCGATGAAGCCTGCAAGCGCTACACCTTGAGCCTCGAGGAATTCACCAGCTGGCAGCGCGCGGTCGACCGCAGCGGAATGCCAGGCCTCCGGGTCACGCGAATCAAGCAGTATCGCGACCAATACGAGAAGCAACAGCGTTACTGAGCGCGGCTCAACGCTTGTTACTTTGCCGAACCGAGCCGCTTAACCAGCGATAATCTGGACAGGCCTCCTCCAATCCGGAACAACCGCCGAGCGTCACGCGTCTGTGATGCCGCAACGGCGCGTCCTCGGACGCCGGATAACAGGAGGGAAAGCTCATGGATCTTGGCGGAATCATCGTCTGGCTGATTGTCGGCGGTATCATCGGATGGCTCGCGAGCCTCATCATGCGAACCGACGCCCAGCAGGGAATCATCCTCAACATCGTCGTCGGCATCGTCGGCTCGGTCATCGCCGGTCTGCTGTTCCACCCGGCGGGAATGCTCGAAGGATTCCTCTATTCGTTGATCGGCGCGATCATCCTGCTCGCGATCGTCAACCTGATCCGTCGCGGAACGGTGCGGTAAGTTATCATCCTCCCCACGATTTCGTGGGGAGGTGTCAGCAAAGCTGACGGAGGGGTTCTAAGTGGCCCCTCCACCGCCTTCGGCGGTCCCCCTCCCCTGCAAATACAGGGGAGGATGTTGCTCACTGAAGCTCGAACGTCATTCCCAGGCTGACCTGGAGCTTCTGCTCGCCCGGCGCAATCGCCGTCGACGAATCCCTTTCTCCCCGAGCCATCATCATCGGCATCGGCGGCGGCGCCGGAGGAACGGCGTAACCGCCGCTCTCGCTGACCGACACGACCCGGACCACCCGCAGCCCAAGGGAACGGGCATAAGCCTCGGCCCGCGCGCGTCCGATCGCGACCGCATTGGCGCGCGCCTCGTCGAGCGCTGGCTCGGGCTTGTCGATCGTCAGGTTCGGCCCGTTGATCTGGTTGGCGCCCTCGGCAACCAGGGCGTCGAGGATCTTACCGGAGCTCCGGATGTCCCGGAAGCGGATCGTCAGCGTATTCGTCGCCGTGTAGCCGACCAGCTGGGGCGACTGGTTCTCCGGATAGCGATATTCGGGATTGAGATTGACGTTGCTGGTCTGGATGTCCCGGTCGGCAACCCCAGCGCGCTTCAGCGCCGCGACTACCTTGTCCATGCGATTGGCGGCATCTTGCAGCGCGGCGCTCGCGGTCGCCGAGCGCGAGACGACGCCGGCCGAGATGATCGCGATGTCCGGTACTCTAGACACCTCACCGGTCGCAGTTAGGTCGAGCCGGGTCCCGGTAATCGTCTGGGTGATCGAAGCCTGCTGAGCCACAGCCGGCGAGGCAAATGCCGCTGTACCAAGCACCAGCAGCGCGCCGAAAACGGCCTTCTTCATCTTGGAATCCCTTCGCTGTCCATGTTGCGCGCAAGGCTTGCCCGCGCGGCATGGCTGTTCCCTGAACAGCGTCGGATAAGCTACACTCGGCGGCGCGCAATCA
>DASTAU010000080.1:0-2040 GCA_035712425.1 Sphingomicrobium sp. | reverse complement strand
GTGCTACATTTGTAGCGTGCTACATTTGTAGCGCACACACAAGTCCCTTTCGATGAAATGGTGGCCGGAAGCGACCAACCGTGTTGTCTATGTAAGACAGCGCAGCATCGGGGTAACCCCGGCCTCTGCTTGCCAGACGCCGATTCCTCGCTACGGCTCAGCCATGGCCGACCCTATCGATCCCGTCGCCCTCGCCTCCGACTTGATTCGCTGCCAGAGCGTGACGCCAGCCCGGGGCGAAGTTTTCGATGTACTGGAGGCCGCGCTTACGCGCCTCGGTTTCACGATCCATCGCTGGGTGATGGGCGAGCCGCCCGACGGCCCCACCGAGAATATGGTCGCCATCCGGGGCGAAAGCTCGCCACACTTCGGTTTCGCCGGGCATCTCGACGTCGTCCCCGCCGGCGACGGCTGGGACGGCGATCCGTTTGCTGGAGAAATCCGCGACGGAGTGTTGGTCGGCCGCGGGGCGAACGACATGAAGAGCGCCATCGCAGCGTTCGTTTCAGCAATCTCCCGTATCGAACAGAGCGCCGGCACGCTCTCGCTGCTCATCACCGGCGACGAGGAAGGCTATTCGACCTACGGCACCCCGCGGATCATCGACTGGCTGAACGAGCGCGAGATACGACCCGACATGATCCTGATCGGCGAGCCGACCTCGGTCGCACGGCTTGGCGATACGGTGAAGATCGGGCGGCGCGGATCGGTCAACATGTGGATCGAGGTGCCGGGGGTTCAAGGTCACGTCGCCTACCCCGAGCGCGGCGAGAATCCGGTGCCACCGCTAGCGCGTGTCATCGCGGCGCTCGACGCCATTCATCTCGACGACGGGAGCGAACAGTTCCCGCCCTCAAACCTCGAGTTCACCTCGATCACCACGCCAACCCACGCCAGCAATGTCATCCCGGGCAATGCGACGGCCCAGCTCAACATCCGTTTCAATAACCTCCAGCGCGGGGCCGATCTCGTGAAGTTGGTGGAGGAAATCGCCGAGCGGGAGGCGCCGGGTGCAAAGGTGAAGGCGCGAATCTCGGGCGAGGCGTTCCTCACCCCGCCGGGCCAGCTCTACGACGTCGTTGTCGCCGCAATCGAGGAGGAAACGGGCATCACTCCGGACCTCTCGACCAGCGGCGGAACATCCGACGGCCGGTTTCTCATCCAGCTCTGCCCTGTCGTGGATTTCGGCCTTCCGAACGCCACCATGCACAAGGTCGGCGAGTGCGCGTCCATCGAGGATATCGCGCAGCTTTCGCGGATCTATGAGCGGGTCGTTCGGAAGGTTCTCGCTTAGGCGACCGACTTCGACACGCGGCCGCGGCTGACTGCGGTCCAGGCGAGGAATTCGTCCTCGAACATCGGCGGCGCAAAGACATAGCCCTGAACAGTGTCGCATCCCATGGTTCGGAGAATGTCCGCCTGGGCGACCGTTTCCACGGCTTCGGCCACCACTTCGCAGTCGACTCCCTTGATCAGCTGAATGACGGCCTGAACGACGACGCGCGCCTTCTCGCTCGTTTCGATATCCACGATCAGGGATGGATCGAGCTTTACGCGGTCGAGGGGCATCGAGCGGAGGCGGGCGATATTCGAATAGCCCGTGCCGAAATCATCGATCGCGATACGCGCTCCATCGCGACGGAGCGCAGCAATCTCGTCGAGCACTGCGGCGCTCACTTCCATCGCGGCGCTTTCCGTGAATTCGAGCTCGATCATATTCAGCGGAACTTCGGAATCGGCGAACGTCTGTCGAAGCCGGTGAAAGAATTCGGGCCGATCGAGCTGACGCGGGCTGATGTTGAATGAGACGCCCTCCGAGTGGCCGTCTCCATGCCAGGCGCCGAGGGTGGCGGCGACCTCCGCGGTCACCCAATCGCCGATCTCGGCGACCAGCCCGGTTCGCTCTGCGATCGGAATGAATGTGCCGGGCAGGCGCACACCCTCGCGCGGATGGTTCCAGCGCAACAGCGCCTCCGCCCCGCACAGCTCGCCGGTGACGAGGCTCATCTGCGGCTGGAACGCGAGCGCGAATTCGCCGCG
>DASTAU010000079.1:0-4950 GCA_035712425.1 Sphingomicrobium sp. | reverse complement strand
GGCTATTACGTGTACGATTCCTACCGTCGACCGTACGTCATGACGACGACGCAGCGCGCTTACTGGTCGACGCGCTCGCCGGCGCTGAGGACGAGCGGGACCCGAACGCGGGTGCGGGAGAACTGGAGCGGTTTCGATCGTCGTTCGTCAGATCGTCGGCGGCATCACCACAACGATTAAGCCGGGTCCGGTCTTCGCCGGATGAGAACGATCGACGTGAACGTCATCACCGGGACGGCGTCCTGATTGGTCACGGTCGTGTGCGTTCGAAAGGAGCCCATCTCCGGCTTGCTTCGCGATGGCGCCTTCTCGACGATCTCGCCGTGCACGTGGAGCGTGTCTCCCGGATAGACCGGCTTCTTCCAGCGAAGGTCGTCGATCCCCGGTGAACCGAGACCGGCCTGCTCGTGCTCGACCACGTGTCTCGCGATCACCGCCATGGTCATGGCAGCTGTATGCCAGCCGCTCGCAGCGATGCGGCCGAAGTGGGTCTTGGCCGCTTCCTCGTCGGACAGGTGGAAGGGCTGCGGATCGTATTTGCGGGCGAACTCGAGGACCTCCTCCCGGCTTACCTCATACGAGCCGAAATAGGTCTTCTCGCCGACCTCCAGGTCCTCAAAGTAGATCATCGCGAGCGCATAGCCGCCGCCGCCGCTTGGCGCGAGTAGGGGACGCGGCTAGGCTTCCGCCGTGGCGACGCAGGCACCGCTTCCCGGACGATATCATCCTCGGCTGATCGAGGCCGCCGCGGCGATGCACGACAATCGCCTCGACGTCGCGGAGCGAATCCTCAAGCCGTATCTTAAGGATGACCCATTCGATGTTCGCGCGATCCGGATGCTCGCGGAGCTTGCGGCGCGGATCGGGCGGCTCAGGGATTCCGAGACGCTATTGCGGCGCGCGGTAGAGCTGGCCCCGAGCTGGACCGTTGCCAAGGCAAATCTCGCGCTCGTGCTCGGTCGAATGGGCCGCCCCGCCGAAGCGATGGAGATGCTCGACGAAGTCTTCGCGGAGGAGCCGGAAGATGTGGGTCACTGGAATCTCAAGGCCGCGACCCTCGCCCGGCTGGGTGAGTTCGACGAAGGGATAAAGCTCTACGAAGATGTACTTCGGGAGGTCCCACGCCATGCCCGCATCTGGGTGAGTTACGGGCATTTGCTGAAGACCGTCGGGCGGCTCGCCGACGGCATAGATGCCTACCGAAAAGCGATCGCGATCGCACCCTCCCTGGGAGAAGCGTGGTGGAGCCTGGCGAACCTGAAAACCGTGAAATTCAACGATGCCGACGTGGCAGCCATGAAGGCGGCGCTCGAGAGTCCGGAGCTTAGTGACGAGGATCGCTTCCACCTCGACTTCGCGCTTGGCAAGGCGATGCACGACGCCGGACGAATGGATGAGGCTTTCGGCCATTATTCGAACGCGAATGCGGTCCGACTGAAGACTCAGCCATATCGTCCACGCCTGCTGACCAACATCGTGGATCGCTGCATCGAGAGCTTCACCGCGGACGCTTTCGCCGAACGGAAAGGTGGGTGCGAATCGCCCGATCCCATCTTTGTCGTCAGCCTGCCGCGCTCCGGATCCACGCTCCTGGAGCAAATCTTGTCGAGCCATGGCCTCGTCGAAGGCACGGCCGAGTTGCAGGACATGCCCGCCATCTCGCGCAAGATCGGTGATTATCCGAAGGCTGTGCTTGAACTGGACGCGTCGAGCCGACGGGAGTTGGGGGAAGAGTATCTCAAGCTCGCGAGCGTCCAGCGAAGAACCGAGCGGCCCTACTTCGTCGACAAATTACCCAACAATTGGCTGTTGATCCCGCTGATCCATCTGATCCTGCCAAACGCGAAAATCATCGATGCGCGCCGGCATCCGTTATCGTGCTGCTTCTCGAATTTCCGCCAGCATTTCTCGCGGGGCCAGGACTTCACCTACGACCTCAATGCGCTCGGCCGCTACTATTCCGATTATGTTCGGTTGATGGCGCATATCGACAAGGTCCTTCCGGGCGTCGTTCACCGTGTCATCTACGAGCGAATGGTCGAGGACACCGAAGCCGAGGTTCGGGCGCTGCTCGATTTTTGCGGGCTCGACTTCGAACCCCAGGTGCTCGAATTCTACAAGACCGAGCGGGCTGTGAGGACTCCAAGCTCCGAGCAAGTGCGGCGGCCGATTTATCGCGAGGCGACCGAGGAGTGGCGTCCCTACGAACCGCATCTGACTCCGTTGAAAGCCGCGCTGGGCGAGGTCCTCGACGCTTACCCCGACGCTCCCGCGACCTTTTCGCAACGCTGACGGAACAATCTCCGTCGGGAAACAGACTAGCCGTTGACTTTCCCTAATGCGTCTGTCGCAATACCGACACAGAACGCCTTGAAGGGGGGCTTTTGCGATGATCGACCGCCAGGTCCGCGCGCTTGCGCTTGGATTTCTCGCTTCCACCGCACTTACGACACCGGCTTTCGCGCAGGATGCGCAGCCGCAAACGACGGGCCAGTCACCCGCTCCGGGCACCAATGCCACCGATGTGACTTCGCCCCCGCCGAAGGTGCAGCAGGCGCAGACCGCTGCCGGGGTTCCAGACCAGACCGAGATCATCATCACCGCGACCAAGCGCGAGGAGAATCTTCAGAACGTGCCGATCAGCGTCCAGGCGCTCGGCACCCGCCGCCTCGACCAGCTGAACATCCAGAACTTCGAGCAATATACCAAGCAGCTCCCGGCGGTGACGTTCGAGACGGCGCAACCGGGTTTCACGACGGTCTATATCCGCGGCGTTGCGGCTGGCGGCGATGGTAACCACTCCGGCTCGCAGCCGTCGGTCGGCACCTATCTCGACGAACAACCCGTCACGACGATCGGCGGGACACTCGACGTCCACATTTACGACATCGCGCGCATCGAGGCGCTCAATGGGCCGCAGGGCACCCTGTTTGGAGCGTCGAGCGAGGCGGGCACGATCCGCATCATCACCAACAAGCCCGAGCTCGGCGTAACAACCGGCCGTCTGGATGCCGAGGTAAACTCGGTCGCGCACGGTGGGATCGGCGGCACGATGGAAGGGATGATCAACCTTCCAATCTCGACGAACATCGCATTCCGGGCGAGCGCTTTCTACGAGCACGACGCCGGTTACATTGACAATGTCTTCGGTGAACAGACCTACCTGGCGCCGGATCCCGCCCAGGACATCCATTTCGACAACAGCCAGTTCGTCAAGAAGAACTTCAACGACGTCAACACGTACGGGGGACGCGCCGCTCTTAAGGTGGATCTGGACGACAATTGGACCGTCACGCCTACATTTTTGTATCAGAGGGCTAAAGCGGACGGCGCTTTCTTCCAGGATACCGACGTCGGTGAGTTGAAGACAATTCGCTTTCAGAATGAGGTCGCAAAGGATCGCTTTTGGCAGGCTGCTCTCACGATCGAAGGCAAGATTGCCAACTTCGACGTGACCTATGCCGGTGCCTATATGGATCGAACGAGGTTCGCGACGACGGACTACAACGACTACACGGACTATTATAACCAATATTACATCGCTTATTATCACAGCTATCCGTCAGCTTGCACGCCGCCGGGCGGCGTTCTCGGTTGTCATGATTACACCGACGACAATGGTAATTTCGTCAATCCGCGTCAGCACATCGTCGGCACCGATCATTTCCGGAAGATGAGCCACGAATTGCGGATTGCGACGCCGGCGGACAAACCGATCCGCGCCCTGGTCGGCGCCTTCTACCAGGACCAGAAGAACCATATTTTCCAGAATTATCAGATCGATAACCTTGCGACCGACTTGTCGGTCGGCGGATATCCGGGGACGATCTGGCTCACCAACGAAAACCGCGAGGACAAGGATTATGCGCTCTTCGGCGAGGGCAATTGGGATATCACGCACAATGTAACCCTGACCGCCGGCATCCGTTTCTACAAATTCGACAATACGCTCTATGGCTTCGCGGGCTTCGGATTTCCCGATCCTTCCGGCTCGCACACCGGCGAGGGGCGTTGCCTTCCCGTCATCACCGACCCCAATGACCCGGACTTCGGAACCCACGACCCGAATGTCCCGTTCGCCACCGGCAACAGCGGGCTCAACATCCCCTGCTACAACGTTGCCGACCTCGACTCGAACGGCAACGCGATCCCGCGGCGAAGCAAGGACCACGGCCATATCCATCGCCTCAGTGCACAGTGGAAGCCGCAAGAGAACATCATGTTCTATGCGACCTGGTCAAAGGGCTTCCGGCCCGGCGGCATCAACCGACAGCCGGAAACCGCGCCTTATTCGCCGGACTTCCTGACCAATTATGAAGCTGGCTGGAAGACGACCTTCCTCGGCAGCAGGTTGCGGTGGAACGGCGCCGTCTATCACGAAAAATGGGACGGCATTCAGCTGAGCTATCTGGGGCCGAACAGCCTGACGATTACGCAGAATGGCCGCTCGGCCAAGGTCAGCGGCATCGAAAGCGACATCAACTATATCGCCGGAGGGCTGTCGCTGACCGCCGCCGCTTCCTACATCGACGCCAAGACCATCGGGAACGTGTGTAAGGCGGCAATCTCCGTCGATCCGTCGCCTGATTGCACCGGCGAGAGGGCGCCCGGAAAGCCTGACTTCATCATTGTTCCGTCCGGCACGCGCCTGCCAATTACTCCAAAGTTCAAAGGAACCGCCACCGCGCGCTATACGTGGCCGATGTGGACAGGCCACGCGCACGTCCAGGGCTCGCTGAGTTACCAGGGCTCTGCGCCATCGAACATCCAGCCCGCCGACGAGGCTGTAACAGGGAAGCTCAAGTCATCCACGCTGGTCGATTTGTTCGCCGGCTATGACTGGGGCAAATATAGTTTCGAGGCATTCGCAGCGAATGTGTTCGACGACCGCAACCAGCTGTCGCGCTTCGTGTCCTGCGGCGGTTGCACGAGGGTCCACGTCGTGGTGGG
>DASTAU010000078.1:0-2422 GCA_035712425.1 Sphingomicrobium sp. | reverse complement strand
CTCGGCGCAGTCGATGCTAAGTTGCGCCCCGGGGCGAAGCCACAGCGCCTTCGCCCGTGAGGGCAAACGCGATGAAACGTGCTCGCGCCATTTTTCCGATTTCCTTCATGGGCATCGCGAACCTGCCGTTCGGTCTGTTCGGAGCAGTCGTCCTGATCACGGTTCCGCAGATGCTTGCCGCGCAGCACGTCGCGGAGCCCGTCATCGCCTCCATCACCGCGGCGGCGATGATCCCGACCTTTTGCGGCTTCCTCCTGGCACCGTTGCTGGACGTTCGCTTCAGCCGCCGCCGGTACGCGCTCGTCTTCGGGCTGTTGACGTCGGTCGCCGCCTGGCTTGCCCTCACCAGCATCGCGAATTCGGCGACACTGACCATTTACCTGGTCGTCGGATTTGTCTTCGCCAATCTCTTTTACAATGCACTCGGCGGCTGGCTCGGCGACGTCGTTCCCGAAGGCGAAGAAAGTCGGCTCGGTGCGAGTTTCACGATCGGCAACATCGTGGGCTTCGGGGTCGGGGCGATAGTCTTCATCAGCATCTTGCGCGCCGTTCCAGGTCGATCGGGTGCCACCGGAGTTGCGGTCTCGATCGCATTGCCGCTGCTCCTGCTGGTGCTGGTCCCTCCCTCCACTACTGAGAGGCGGAGCGCGCACGAGAGCTATGCGACACTTGCGCGAGATTTGCGCGAGTTGGTGCGCAGCAAAGTTGTGCTTCGAACCCTGTTACTGTTCTGCTTGCCCGCCTCTTCTTTTGCCCTGACCAACTCGCTGGGCGGGTTGGGCAATGAGTTCGCGGCCTCGGAGCGATTCGTCGCGTTCATCGCGGGGTTCGGTGTGACTGCCGCGGCGGTGCTGGCCAGCATGATCGTTCCCGCGATCGTCAGGCGAGTCCCGCCGCTCGTGCTCTACCTGGCGATCGGCAGCACTGGCGCCCTGTTTACCCTCTCACTGCTGACCCTGCCTCGTGTTCCCGCGACCTTCGCTTTGGCGCTCATAGGACAGAACATATTCCAGGCCGCGGCTTTCGTGGTCGAAAACACCATCATTTTCCGTACCATTGGGGAAGACAATCCGCTCGCGGCGACGCATTTCGGATTGCTCTCCGCCGCGACGTCATTTCCGATCACCTACATGCAGGCCTTCGATGGGCAGGGGTATCGCGTCGGTGGCCTGACCGGCCAATTCGTTACCGACGCGCTATTGTCCCTCGTTGCATGCGCGGTGCTGCTACCGCTCGTGACACGGTGGCTTCGCCATGACCAAGGGCCCGCGTTGGCGCCGCAGGCGGTCTGAATTACGCTTTGGCGGCTGCGCATGCGGCCGCCCGTTACGCAGCGGCGAAGTGGACAAAGGTCACATTGCTGGGCTGCGGCAGGCTCTTACCCCAGAGCGTGTGAACCTCGGGTGCGCGCGCACAACATTGTCCACTTGTGACTTTCGCTTATCCCACGAACAACGGCCAGATCACCATGACTAGCCCGGCGATGCTAATCCCCCAGACGATCGTCCGGATCAGCGGAATGCCGACGGCATAAAGCGGCCAATACACCACCCTCGCGCCAAGCCAGATCCACCCGCCGAGCGCGGTCGTCGCGCTGGTCTTGTTGGCGACGACCACCCCCAGCAGCGCGATGATCGCGATCGGATAGGTCTCGAGGAAATTGGCTTGCGCCCGCATGAGGCGCCCGGTGAGGGCATTTGGATCGGGAACGGCGGCATCGCGCGGACCCATGTTCCACTTCGCGCCGTATTGAGCAGTCTTCGACTGGGTCGCTGCGATAATATAGAACAGGAGCACGATGGTGCTCAGCGCGAGTATCTTGAGTTCGACCGGCATTTCCGTCCCCCTTCTTGCTGTGGACCTACGGTACCAGAATCGTGTCCTTCGCTTCGGCCAGCATCTTCGGATAGTCGAGCGTGTAGTGAAGCCCGCGGCTTTCGTGGCGGCTGAGCGCGCTCCGGATGATGAGGTCGGCGACCTCGACCAGGTTGCGAAGCTCGATCAGGTCGGGCGTGACCCGGAAGTTCTTGTAATAATCGTTCACTTCGCGCCGAAGCAGGTCGATCCGGTGCTTGGCGCGCTCGAGCCGCTTGGTGGTTCGGACGATGCCGACATAATTCCACATCATCCGACGGATCTCGCCCCACGTCTGCGTGATCACGACCTCCTCGTCGCTGTCGGTGACCCGGCTTTCATCCCACGCCCGGATCGACGGAACTTCGGGAAGCGAATCCCAATTGCCGATGATGTGCTTCGCAGCCCCTTCCCCGAATACCAGGCACTCGAGCAGGCTGTTGGAAGCGAGGCGGTTGGCTCCGTGAAGCCCCGATTGGGTCACTTCGCCAGCCGCGTAGAGTCCCGGTGCGTCGGTCCGTCCATCCAGGTCAACGACCACGCCGCCGCAGGTGTAATGCTGCGCCGG
>DASTAU010000077.1:0-5717 GCA_035712425.1 Sphingomicrobium sp. | reverse complement strand
GGAGCGCCGCGACCGAACGCCGCGGCGACACCGGCGAATGTCGTCGTTCCGGTGAATCCGTACAGCAACGAGATGCCGTAGAGCAGGATTCCGCTCGCGAGCGCTCCGAGGACGAAATATTTGAGGCCCGCCTCGGCCGAGCGTTCGTCATGCCGCCGATAGGAGGCGAGGACATAGCTGGCGAGGCTGTTGAGCTCGAGCCCGACGTAGAGCGAGACGAGGCTGGTCGCGGAGACCATCACGCTCATGCCGACCGCCGCGAACAGGATCAGTACCGAATATTCCGACGCATGTTCGCTGCCGCCTTCGAACCAGCCGCTCGCCGCGATGATCGCGACTGCCGCGGAGGGGAAGATCACCGCCTTGCCGAAGCTTGCGAACAAATCGGCCGCGACCATTCCGTCGAAGATCGGCCCGGCGTGCGACGGCGCGCCGATCAGAGCGACAGTGGCGCCAATCAGTACAGCAACCGCCAGCCAGCCGATCAGCCGGGCGGCGCCACGCCCCGCGAATGCTGCGGCGATCATCAGCACGATCGCGCCGATGCTCAGGATGAGCTCGGGAAGAAGCGGCGCAAACCGACCCATTAGTGCATCGCTCCATGGTCCATATGCCCGGGAGAATGCTGTGCCCCTTTGCCGAGGATCAGGTGGGAATCGCCGGCGGGCGCGACATGCTCGAGCCGAACCAGCAAGCGGCCGACATCATTGCGCATGGGCCGGATAAAGGTCTCCGGATAGACACCCATCCACAGGACGGCGAGCGCGATCGGCGCCAGGCACCACCATTCGCGGATGCTGAGGTCCGGCATCGCCGCCGCTTCGGGGGTACGCGCTTCCCCGAAGCAAATCCGCCAGTAGAGCCATAGCATGTAGCAGGCGCCAAGAATGATTCCGGTCGTGCCGGCGATCGCCGCCCAGCTCGATGCCTGATAGGTTCCAAGGAGGCTCACGAATTCACCGACGAACCCGCTCGTGCCGGGCAGACCGACGCTGGCCATCGTGAAAAGCATGAACAGCAACGCATAGCCCGGCATGTTATTCGAAAGGCCGCCATAAACCGCGATCTCGCGAGTGTGCAGCCGGTCGTAGATCACGCCGACGACAAGGAACAACGCGCCGGACACGAGCCCGTGGCTGAGCATGACGATCATCGCGCCTTCGATGCCCTGCCGGTTCATCGAAAAAAGTCCGAAGGTGACATACGCCATGTGCGCGACAGACGAGTAAGCGATCAGCTTTTTCATGTCTTTCTGCACCAGCGCGACCAGGCTGGTGTAGACGACCGCGACCCCGGACAGCACGAACATGAACGGGATGAAGTAGAGCGATCCATCGGGGAACATCGGCAACGAGAAGCGGATGAACCCGTACCCGCCGAGCTTCAGGAGCACGCCCGCCAGAATCACGGAGCCGGCTGTCGGCGCCTGGACGTGAGCGTCGGGCAACCAGGTGTGGACCGGCCACATCGGAAGCTTGACCGCAAAACTCGCGAAGAAGGCGATCCACAGCCACTTTTGCACATCGACCGGGAAATCATAGGCCATCAGCGCGGGGATCGAGGTCGTGTGCGCCGTCGCCACCATGTAAATCATGGCGATCAGCATCAGCACCGAACCGAAGAAGGTATAGAGGAAGAACTTGTAGCTCGCCTTGATGCGCTCGACGCCGCCCCAGATGCCGATGATGAGGTACATCGGGATGAGACCGCCTTCGAAGAAGACGTAGAAGAGGAACAGGTCCTGCGCGACGAAGACGCCGAGCATCAGCGCCTCCATCAGCATGAACACGGCCATATATTCGGGCACGCGCTTCTCGATCGAACGCCAGCTTGCGGCGATGCAGATCGGCATGAGGAAGGTTGTGAGGTTCAATAGGACGAGCGCGATTCCGTCGATGCCCAGCGCCCAGTTGATCGGCCCGCCGATCGGGACCTTCTCGACGAACTGCCATTGCGGCCCGTTGGGATCGAAGGCGACCCAAAGGTAGATGCTGAGGGCGAGGTCGAGCAAAGTCGCGACGAGCGCCACCCAGCGCGCGCCCTCGGGCTTCAGGAACAGCACTATCGCACCCGCGAGCAGCGGGATTGCAATCAGGATTGTGAGCAACGGGAGCGTAGTCACTGGGCCCACCAGATCGCCCAGGTCGCCGCTCCGATGAGACCGAGAAGCATCACCAGCGCATAGGAATAGAGATAGCCGGACTGGAACCGGTAGGCGATGCGGTTGCCCACACTGACCGCGTATGCCGCGCCGTGCGGTCCGAAGCGGTCGATCGTCCCCTCGTCACCGCCCTTCCAGAACAGGCGGCCGAGCCACAATGCGGGCCGGACGAAGATGACGTCGTAGAGCTCGTCGAAATACCATTTGTTCGACACGAACTTGTAGACGCCCGGGAATTTCTCGACGAGCGCCGCGGCTGCGCCTGGATTGCGGATGTAATTGTTCCATGCGATCCACAGGCCGATCAGCATCGCGATCGTCGGCGACAGCTTGACCCACAACGTGGAATTCTCCGCCGCCTCCGCCAATTCCTTCACAAAGGCGATGCTGCCGCTCCAATATTCCGGAGCGCGCTCGGGCCCGACGAAGATGCCGTGGAAGAACTGGCCGGCGAAGATAGCTCCGATAGCCAGCAAGCAGATCGGCACGAGCATCGTCAGCGGGCTTTCATGCGGATGATAACCGCCGCTGCCGTGCTTCACATGATGCGGGTCATGAGAGCTGTCGCCGTGCTCTTCCGACGGATCCTCATGCTCGCCGTGGAGCGCGTGCTGAATATGCTCGGAAGCGGCCCAGCGCGGAGCGCCGAAGAAGGTCAGGAAGACCAGGCGCCAGCTGTAAAAGCTTGTCATGCCCGCAACGAGGACGCCGAGCCAGAAGGCCACGGTGCCCGCGACCGATCCGCCCGCCCATGCGGATTCGATAATCGAATCCTTCGACCAGAAGCCCGCGAACCCGATCCCGCCAGCGACATCGAGACCAACGCCGGTAATCGCCAGCGTCCCGATCACCATCACCCAGAAGGTGATCGGGATCTGTTTCCTCAGATCGCCGTAGTAACGCATGTCCTGTTCGTGGTGCATGGCGTGGATCACGCTGCCCGCGCCAAGGAACAGCAGCGCCTTGAAGAAAGCGTGAGTGAACAAATGAAACATGGCCGCGCCATAGGCACCGACGCCGGCGGCGAAGAACATGTAGCCGAGCTGCGAGCAGGTCGAATAAGCGATCACGCGCTTGATGTCGTTCTGAGCGCAGCCGACCGTCGCCGCGAAGAAGCAAGTGATCGCGCCGACCCAGGTAACGACGTGCATCGCGGTCGGCGACACCTGGAACATCGGCGACAGCCGGCAGACCATGAACACGCCCGCGGTCACCATCGTCGCGGCGTGGATCAGGGCGCTGACCGGGGTCGGACCCTCCATCGCATCGGGCAGCCAGGTGTGGAGCGGCAGCTGCGCGGACTTGCCCATCGCGCCGACGAACAGCAGCAGGCACAGCACGGTCATCGTGTCGACGCGCATCCCGGCAAAACCGATGGTCGACCCAGCCATTCCCGGCGCGGCGTGGAGGATCGACGGGATCGAAACCGTGCCGAACACGAGGAACGTACCGAATATGCCGAGCGAAAAACCGAAGTCGCCGATCCGGTTGACCACAAACGCCTTCAGCGCCGCCGCGTTGGCTGAAGGCTTGTAATACCAGAAGCCGATGAGGAGGTAGGAGGCGAGTCCGACGCCTTCCCAGCCAAAGAACATCTGGATCAGGCTGTCCGCCGTTACCAGCATCAGCATCGCGAAGCTGAACAGCGACAGATAGGCGAAGAAGCGCGGCTGGCTCGGGTCCTCCTCCATATACCCCCAGCTATAGAGGTGGACCAGGCTCGAGACGGTCGTCACGACCACCAGCATGACTGCGGTCAGCGCGTCGAGCCGAAGCGCCCAGTCGACGCTGAGCGTCCCTGAATGGATCCAGGTCATGACCGGGACGACCGCGGGCTGAGCGCTACCGCCGATATATTCGAAGAAAATGGGCCAGCTGAGGAAAGCGCCGATGAACAGCGCGCCGGTAGTCACGACCTTGGATGCGGCCTTGCCGATCCAGCGGCCGCCGAGGCCGGCGATGATCGCGGCGAGGAGCGGAAGGAAGACGATGAAGATCAGCGGATGCATCAGCCCCTCATCCGGTCGGCGGCATCGACCGCGATGGTTCCGCGGCGGCGGAAGAAGATGACGAGGATGGCGAGGCCAATCGCGGCCTCCGCGGCCGCGACCGTAAGAACGAACATCGCCAGAACCTGGCCGGTGAGGTCGCCGAGATAAGCCGAGAAGGCGACGAGGTTGATGTTCACCGCGAGCAGGATGAGCTCGATCGCCATGAGCATGAGGATGACGTTGCGGCGATTGAGGAAAATTCCGAGCACGCCGATCGTGAACACGATCGCTGCCACCGTAAGATATGCCCCGAGGCCGATCACAGCTTCATCCCCTCGCCCACGCCCGGATCGGTCAGCTTGAGCGCATCGTCGGGTCGGCGCCGCAGTTGGCTCGACGCCCTCGGCGTGCGCGTATCGCCCCGCCTGCGATGGGTCAGGACGATTGCGCCGATCATGGCCACCAGCAGGATCAGGCCCGCGAGTTCGAACGCGAATAGATAGCGGCTGTAGAGTAGCGTCCCGAGCGCGACGATATTGGGTACCTGCGCGTCGGGGATCGCATGCCCCGCCATCATCGGCCCGGCCTTGTGCGCGAACACGGCGACGACGATTTCACCCAGCAACACCAGCGCGATGATGAGGCCGAACGGCAGGTTCCTGCTGAACCCGCTCCGTAGCTGCGCGAAGTCGATGTCGAGCATCATCACTACGAACAGGAACAGCACTGCGACCGCGCCGACGTAGACGATCACGAGGAGCATCGCGATGAATTCCGCTCCGACCAGCAGCATCAGCCCCGCCGCGTTGAAGAAAGCGAGGATCAGCCACAACACGCTGTGAACCGGGTTGCGCGCGAAAATGACCGCGATCGCGGATGCGATCGTGAGCGTCGCGAACAGGTAAAAGGCGAGGAGAGCGATCAATAATTCCTCCCCGGAACGGCGAGGTGGCAGCCGAAGGCTGACGGAGGGGCCGACCCCTCCACCACTCCGCTGCGCTGCGTGGTCCCCCTCCCCGTTCCGGGGAGGATTTGGTCAATCCCCTGCTTCCGCATGCCGCGCCGCCTAGCGATACGGGGCATCGGCGGCAAGGTTGGCGGCAATCGCCTGCTCCCACTTGTCGCCGTTCGCGAGCAATTTCGCCTTGTCGTACAAGAGCTCCTCGCGCGTTTCTGTCGCGAATTCGAGGTTCGGCCCTTCCACGATCGCATCCACCGGGCATGCCTCCTGGCACAGCCCGCAATAGATGCATTTGACCATGTCGATGTCGTAGCGCGTCGTGCGGCGGCTCCCGTCCTCGCGCGGCTCAGCTTCGATCGTGATCGCGAGCGCCGGGCAGATCGCCTCGCACAGCTTGCACGCGATGCAGCGCTCTTCGCCGTTCGGGTATCGCCGAAGCGCGTGCTCGCCGCGGAAGCGCGGAGAGGTCGGCGCCTTCTCGTAGGGGTAGTTGATCGTCGCCTTGGGCTTGAAGAAATATTTCAGCGTCAGCCAGTGCGCCTGAACGAAGTCCCAGAGGGCGAAGGATTTGACCCAGTGCTTCATGCGTACCTCGTGAGCATCA
>DASTAU010000076.1:0-9742 GCA_035712425.1 Sphingomicrobium sp. | reverse complement strand
G
Source organism: Sphingomicrobium sp. (assembly GCA_035712425.1). Lineage (GTDB taxonomy): Bacteria > Pseudomonadota > Alphaproteobacteria > Sphingomonadales > Sphingomonadaceae > Sphingomicrobium. The sequence continues at coordinate 9,741 of DASTAU010000076.1, read as the reverse complement.
AATTCACCTGAAACAAAAAAGCCCGCCGGTTGGCGGGCGGGCAGTCGATGATCGGTAGCTAGTCGATCAGTCGCGCCATCGCGCCGCATAGGTCGCGCCGCGCCACCAAAGAGCGACGGTCGAAGAAGCGGCGATGGCGTTCAGGTGCGTCATCGGGTCGGTTCCTAGTTCAGGATTCGGCTCGCGGTCAATCTCTGGCGGTTGACGGCTTCAATCCCCAAATGGCATGGCCGCCGGGCGAGCGGGTGTAGCTCAATGGTAGAGCAGAAGCCTTCCAAGCTTACGACGAGGGTTCGATTCCCTTCACCCGCTCCAGATTTTGACAGTCCGGCGGACTGTTGAAATCTGGAGCGCACGAGCGCCCGCGAGGGGCGACAACTCTTCGCCCTCGCCCGCGTTGACACAACCATGCCGCGCCGCCATTTGGCGCGCCTGCCTGATTGACCGGCACGTCGTGACCGGGAACCTCTGTGGAGAGGTGGCCGAGTGGTTAAAGGCAGCAGACTGTAAATCTGCCCGCGCAAGCGTACGCTGGTTCGAATCCAGCCCTCTCCACCATTCATTCGCAGCAAAGTCCGGCGGACCGGTTGGCCCGCAAAGCCTCGGCCAGTTGGCTCCTGCTGGATGGTGTCCGAAAGGCGTCCAGAGATAATCCTGGTTAATGCACAATCAGCCAATTCCGCGAAATTCTGCGGAAATTCTGGCGAAATAACCTAGGATGACCTAAGGATGGCAGACTCGCTGCTCGGGAGTTGCGCAATGCTGCGCGAGGTGGGGATTGATTTGGGGGATACTGACGGCTTGCCTGACTCTGCTCGGGGGGCGCCGGGACAGGAAACAAACGAAGGGATGACGGATCGCGTTGCTCGGCTCTCGCCGGGCCAGCTCGATTGCCTGCGCCTTGTCGATCAGCATCTGAGCTCCAAGGAAATCGCCGCAGAACTCGGGATCTCTCCTCACACCGTCGACCAGCGGATTCGACAGGCGCTTCATATCCTCGGTGTTGACCGCCGCGCCCAGGCCGCGCGCATCGTCGCACAGTTCGGCGGGGCATATCAGCGTTTGATACATCAATCGCCGCACATTGAGGCGAACGGTTCCGGAGGTCACCCAGAAGCCGCGGTTGGCAATCAGATTCGGCACGCTGACCGCGCAGGGGAGTCCGGAGGTCCGGGTTTCATTACCGAGCAGAGGCCAGTTCCTTTCCGGCCTTCCCTGCAACCGCCGTTCGCAACAAGGAGCAACCCACGGAATGAGATGAGTGTCGGCCAGAGGCTGTTCTGGGTCGCGGCGATCGCGATCGGAGCGGCGTTTTCGGCGGGCATGTATCTCGCCGGCCTCGAAAGCCTCGCCAGGCTGCTCAAGAGCTAGCCAAAGCCGCCTCGGACCAGACCGACAGCCACTCCGGCGTCAAGCGCCGGGGAAGGAGCAGTCATGCGCAAACAGATGATCGAAAACGCCGCCTACGAAGTCGCTACACAAGTACGCGTGGTTGAAGATTCGATCGACGCCGCACTCGCAGAAATTGCGGAACTGCAGGCTCGGATGATGCGTGCCAATGCCGTTGCTCACGCGGGCTTTGGGACGATCCATCCCGCTCTCGAGAAGCTCGCCGCCGCCGTCGCCGGCCTGGTCGAGTCCCGGGGCGCAGTCGTCGCCTGCCATGCCGCTCTTTCGGACGCGAAGGGCAAGGTGCCTGGTCTTCGCACGGTCGCGTTCGGCGACGGAACGGATTGTCCGCCGCCATCCGGCCTCGCCGAGCTCAGAATCGTCGCCTGAGAAGGTTGACCCGGCCACGCCTCGCGTGGTCGGGTGCCCTCCAACATGACGCCCCTCCTCTACTGGACGCTGCTGACGCTGACGTGCGGCTATGCGCTGACGCTCGGACGATCCGACGAGCGCATCGTCGGCACCGTGTGCGTCATCGCAAGCGTTGTCACGGCTTTCGCCCTTTCCCCCTGGCGGCAACGCTATTCCGGAGTCGAAACCGGCGAGCTCCTGATTGACACCGTGACCCTGGGCGCGTTCGTTTTCGTAGCCTTGAGGTCGAACCGCTTCTGGCCGTTATGGGTCGCCGGTTTGCAGCTGACGACAAGCATGTCGCACATGCTCAAGGCCGTTGACGCCGGGCTCGTTCCTCAGGCTTACGCCGCCGCCGAAAAGTTCTGGAGCTACCCGATCTTGTTCATCCTCGCGATCGGCACCTGGCGCGGGCATCGCCGATTGATCGAACAGCGGAAACGTTCGCCCGCGACCTAGCCTTCTTGCACGCTCGCCCGTCCATCCCCATTGGAGCGGCATGTCCCGGCGCAAGAAATCCCACCAGAGCCACGGCAGTCCGAACCGGCCGCGCCTGTGGGGCAAGCATGCGGTCGCGGCGGCGCTCGATAATCCCGAGCGCAAGGTACTGCGTGCCTGGGCAACGCGAGAAGCGGCCGGCTTCATGCAATTCCCGAAGGAGGTTGGAGTTACGCTCGCCGAAGCGCCCGACCTTGGACGACTGGTTCCCCACGATACCCCCCATCAGGGGGTCGTCATCGAAGTGGAGGCGTTGGAGGACGTCTGGCTCGGCGACCTGCTGACGCACACCCCGGAACGATCGGTCATGCTCGTTCTCGACCAGGTGACCGACCCCCACAATGTCGGTGCCATCCTGCGTTCCGCAGCGGCATTCGGAGCGATCGGAATCGTCACTCAGGATCGGCACTCCCCGCCTGAAAGCGGAGTCATTGCGAAGGCTGCCTCGGGAGCGCTCGAGCGCGTGCCCTGGGCGCGTGTCGTCAACCTGGCGCGCGCGCTGGAAGAAATCGCAGAGGCGGGCTTTTGGCGAATCGGCCTTACGGGCGACGCCGAGGGCGATCTCAAGGAAGCGCTCGGCCCGCCGCGCGTGGCGCTCGTCCTGGGCGCCGAGGGAGCGGGCCTGCGACCGAACACGCGCGAGCATTGCGATGCCGTCGCACGCCTGCCGATTACGGATGCCATTGAGAGCCTCAACGTATCGAACGCGGCGGCGGTCGCGCTGTACGCGGCGACGGTGGCCTGATGGTACGGACGAAAAGCAGCATCAGAAAGCATGTCGAGGCACTTGCCGAGCGGGAGCCGGCGTTCGCGCGTGTCGTCGAGAAGCACGGCGTTCCAGAGCCTCGCAACAGCGCGCCGGGCGCCCAGACCTTGCTCCGAACGATCGTCGGCCAGCAGGTCAGCGTCGCGGCTGCCCGCGCGATGTGGGCGAAGCTGGAGGCCGCCTTCGGTTCGCCGCCCGACCTTCAACTCCTGCTCGCGGCCAGCGACGAAGACCTACGCGCCGCAGGAATGTCGCGCCAGAAATCCGGCTATATCCGAAGCCTCGCGCAGCTGGTGATCTCGGGTGAGCTGGATCTCGACAACCTCCCGATTGATGATGAAGAAGCAATTGCGCTCCTCACCAGGATCAAGGGCATTGGCCGCTGGTCGGCGGAAATCTACCTGCTGTTCGCGGAAGGTCGCGACGACGTTTTTCCTGCCGGCGACCTCGCCGTCATGGTCGAGCTGGGGCGACTGATGGGGCTTCCCGAGAGGCCGAGCGAAAAGCAGCTTCGTGAGATCGCCGAGCCTTGGAAACCTTATCGCGGCGCTGCCGCGATTCTCGCCTGGCACAGCTACAATTCGGCAGTTCTCTAGCCCGCTATCGACGAATGCCAGAGGGGGCGAGCCGCGCACCCACGCCGCGGAAAATCCGGGGGCCGAGATCGAGCCGGAAAGGCCCCATCTTGTCGCTTTTGGTGTCGCGACCGAGGAGGTAGCTCGCCGAAGTCTGGCCATCGCCAGCGCCCCATTTGTAAACGGCGTTGAACGCGATCATGGGCAGAAGCACCGGCCTGCCTCCGAGCTCGTAGGCGGTCATCTGCTCGGTCGGGACGGAAATCTGCGTTCGAAGAGCCATGCGCTGCATCGGAGGCAGAATGTCGATGCGATCGCCGCCGCTGACCGGCTTGGCGAAGAAGGCCGCGATTTGCTCGTCCTGATCAGGTCCCGCGTTGAAAAGGCTCGCCTCGATTAGAACTCCTCGCGCCGGCACGCTTCCGGAATTGGACAGTTCGATCTCGAAATCCACGGTGATCTTCTCGGGCTCGAGAACGCAGCGGACCGGCTGAAAGCCGATTTCGACCCAGGGCCGCAACCTGGTCGAGACAATGCCGGTACTTGCCGGTGTTGCAGGCTTTGGCGCCGCCGCGGGAGGAGCAGGTGTCGGTCGCGGCGCCGGCGCCGGTGCGGGCGCTTGAAAGGCGTCGATGTGAGGGCCGGCGGCGAACGCTTCGCGACCGCGGCTACGCAAGAAGAGAAACGCCCCACCGGCACCCAATGCTAGCGCCGCCAGCAGCCACGGCATGAGTGCGAATTTGTGCTCGGTCGAGAGTGTTCCGGGGGGGACCGGATCGGCAACGAGGGTCGGCGGGTGAGTGGAAGCTGCCGGGGTTGCTGTAGCAATCTGCGGCAATACCGGTGACGGCGAAGTATCGGCCGCGGTTTCGGCCGGAGGCGTGCGTGCGCTCTGGGTTTGCGCCAGGGTGGTAACCGCAGGCCGTCGGGGCTTCGGCGATGCGACCGCTGGCGCTTCCGATGGCGGCGTCTGCTCAGCTGTCGCGGCAGCTGGCTTTGGCTCAGCCCTCGCCGGGCGAGTTCGTGGTGAAACCGCCACCGGCTGATCGGCCGCCCGGGTTACGGTGCCGTTCAAGCTGAAGTTCTGAAGCTCGCGCGGGCCAATCGTATCGACGGCGGACGTGTTAGTCGTCGGCGCTGGCGCCTGCTGGGCGAGCGCCGGCCAGGCTCCTAGCGCCAGCGCGCCCGCCGCCAATGCCTTCCAGAAGCGTGAAACCGCCCTCATCTGCTCCCAAGTCTCATGCGTTGATCGCGCCGAATTCCCACGGCGCGACAGGCACATGCCCGCCGTTGCCGGCGCTTTCAAGCACAGCGTGGATGAACCTGCGCGAAACCTGGATCCCGACGGCTAGCGGGCGTCGACGAGCACCAGCTCGGAATCGTCTTCCGCTTCGATCGCGATTCGCTCCTCGCCAGTGATCGCGACACCGTCGCGCGGTCCCGCTTCGACGCCGTTCACGCGCACCCGTCCGCTCGGCACGAGGTAGAGATGCCGGTCAGGGGTCGAGTCTACGGTGATCGTCTCCCCCGCCTTCACAGTCGCCCCGAGCACGCGGGCGTCGGCATTGATCGTCAGCACGCCATCGTCGGCGGCGCCGCTGGCGAGCAACTGAAAAGCCCCTTCGCGCGAGTCCTTTGGAAACGGCATCGCTCCCCAGCTGGGCTGAGCGTTCGGCTTGTCGGTCTCGATCCAGATCTGGAACAAGGTCGTCTGTTCGTCCTCGAGATTGTACTCGGCGTGCACGACCCCGGTCCCGGCGCTCATCACCTGGACGTCGCCCGCTTCGGTGCGGCCCTTGTTTCCCATCGAATCCTGGTGAGTGATCGCCCCCGTGCGGACATAGGTCACGATCTCCATGTCGCGGTGCGGATGCGGCGGAAAGCCGCTCTTCCCGGCGATCTGGTCGTCGTTCCAGACGCGAATCCGGCCCCAGCCCATGCGACTCGGGTCATGATAATTCGCGAAGGAAAAATGGTGGCGGGCATTGAGCCAGCCGTGGTCGGCATGGCCAAGGCTGTCGAATTTACGGACGTCGATCATGGAGCCGATTTGGGGTCCCCAACATCGGGTTCAAGTGACACCGATGTAACCAGCTATTGACGATGAACCGTGCATTTCTGTAGACGAACCGAACGCCATTTCTCACCAAATGCTCAGAAGTTGCTCATGACGCTCACCGCCTCTCGCGGCAGGCTCGCCGAGCATAACGGGAGGTTCGGATGGAAGGTTATCGAAGCGAGCGCACGCCGGGGTTCAAGCTGTTCCTGACGATCGTCATCGGCCTTGTGCTGACCATCCCGCTCTTCTCCGTGTGGCTGCTGGTCTACGATCGGCAAAGCCAGTCGCAGCAAGCGACTGCGTCGATCACGCAAGGCTGGGGCGCGGCGCAGGCTCTCAACGGGCCTGTGCTTGTCATTCCGTACAAGGCGACCGCGACCGAGACTGTCGTCGAGAATGGCCAAAGCGTGACGCGCAGCCGCGACGTGATCCGTGAGCTGACCTTGGCGCCAGAGGCGATCGACATCTCGACAGAGGTCGCTCCCCAGATACGCAAGCGCTCAATTTACGAAGCGGTGGTTTACGACGCGCGGATGTCCGGCAAGGCTCGGTTCGCCTTTCCACCGGATCTGGCCCGAAGCGGCGTGACGCCCCAACAGATGGACATGAGCCGCGCGGAATTGCGGTTCGGACTCAGCGATCCTCGCGGCCTGGGCGCCAATCCGCGTGTCAGCGCGGACGGCGTTCCACTCAGACTGCAACCGGGTGGTGGAAGCAACGGCGGGCGCGGGTTTTTTGCCTGGGTCGACGTGAATGGCCTCACCACCAAGCCCGTCGCGGTCGACTTCGCCTTCGACTTTCGCGGCAACGGGTCGTTGAGCCTCAACCCGGAGGCAGGCGATACGCGTTGGGCGGTGCACTCGTCCTGGCCAAGCCCGAGCTTCGCCGGCGGTTTCCTTCCCCTCGAACGGCATGTCGGCACGAAGGGCTTCGATGCGACGTATCGCATCGGCAACCTGGCGCTCGGACGCTCGCTCGTCAGCACAGCCGAGCCCGACGCATCCGCCGCACCCGACAGGCTTGACGCGACGCCCGCGGTCGATGCGAACCCCCAGAGCGCGATGATCAACCTGATCCAGCCGGTCGATCCCTATGACCAGGTCAACCGCGCGACCAAATATGGCTTCCTGTTCATCGGCTTCACCTTCCTCGCGCTGCTGATGTTCGACGTGATCGGCGGCGTGCGCGTGTCGGCGGTCGAGTATCTGTTGATGGGGGCGGCGCTCGTGCTGTTCTTCGTGCTCCTCTTGGCACTCGCGGAGGTGATCGGTTTCACTGCGGCTTATGTGCTGGCCTCGGCATCGATCGCCGGGCTCAACACCGCTTATTCTGCCGCGGTGCTGGGGACTTGGCGCCGGGCGGCCTTCATCGGCGGCCTCCTCGCCGGCCTTTATGCCGTGCTTTACATCCTCCTCAGCCTCGAGGCTTATTCGCTGCTGATCGGCGCGCTTCTCCTCTTCGCCGCGCTGGCGGGGGTCATGTATGCGACAAGGCGCATCGATTGGAGTGCGGCGCGAGGCAATTCGCCTGCGGCGTGACCGCGCCGAACTTTGACGCTAGGCGGCGGTAATGAGTGAACGACCGTTACCGCCGCACCGCATATTCCCGAGCTCCAAGGTCGAAGCCAAGTCGGCCGAGCATGTCCCCTCGATCCCGCAGACCGAGAGCCCATCCTACAAGCTCGCCTATCAGGACACCGAATTTCTGCTTCGCGAGGATTTGCGGCCGGTGCGCTTCCAGCTCGAGCTGTTGAAGCCGGAGCTGCTGCTCAACGAGGCGAATATTGCATCGACCTTCGTCTTTTACGGATCGGCGCGCATCCCCGCGCCCGACAAGGCCGACGCGCTCATCGCGGCTGCGGCCAATCCTCAGCAGGAAGCGATCGCCGAACGGCTGAAAGCGAAGTCCCGCTACTATGAGGTCGCTCGAGAGCTCGCGCGTCTCGCCAGCGCGTGTGGGTGCGACGACGACGGCAAGCATCATTTCGTCGTCTGCTCGGGCGGAGGACCGTCCATCATGGAAGCCGCAAACCGTGGAGCGATGGATGCCGGCCGGGAATCGATCGGCCTCAACATCGTTCTCCCGCACGAACAGCTTCCCAATCGCTACGTCACCCCCGACCTCAGCTTCCAGTTCCACTATTTCGCGCTCCGCAAGATGCATTTCCTGCTGCGCGCGCGGGCGGTCGCAGTGTTCCCGGGCGGCTATGGAACGTTCGACGAAATGTTCGAGCTTCTGACGCTCATCCAGACCGGTAAGGTCAGGCCGCTGCCGATTCTGCTGTTCGGCCGCGATTATTGGAACCGCGTGGTCAACTTTCAGGCGATGGTCGACGAAGGTGTGATCGCTCCGCACGACCTCGATCTCATCCACTGGAGCGAGGAAGCCGGCGAAGCCTGGGATTTCGTGACGAACTTCTATGCGGAGCACCCTGCCCCGCCACCCGAGCAGAAGGGGCCGCCGGAATGAGCAAGCCTACTTAGGGATGCGCTGGCGCGGCCGGCCCGCCCGAGTTCTTCGGATTGCCCTCGGCGGCAGCGGTATTCACCACCGGTTCCTTAGCCGCTTTTTGAGGTCCGTTGTTCGGACCCGTTCCCGGCGCGGTGCCGGCTGCAGCGGCGGTAGCCGCCGGCGCCTTTGGAAGCGGCAGTGGCGAATCGCTGTGGGCGTTGAGGAACGCGATGACGTTGGCGCGATCCTGCGGATTACTAAGACCTGCGAAGGTCATCTTGGTGCCCGGCGCGAACGCCTTGGGGCTGGTCAGCCACTGGCTGAGATTATCCCAGTTCCAGCTGCCGCCTTTCTTCGACAGAGCATCGGAAAAAGCGAAGCCCCTGCCCTCGCCAATCGGCGCACCGAGGACGCCCCACAGGTTCGGGCCCATCTGGTTCGCGCCGCCCTTGTCGGCATTGTGGCAGGCCATGCACTTGTTGAAAGTCTGCTCGCCCTTCGCAGCGTCTGCGGTCGCCAGGTAAACCTCGATCGGTTGCTCGGCCGCCGCGCCGCCCGCGCTTTCTTCCTGAACTCCGGCGATCGGATAACCCATCTTTTCCGGCCGCTCGCTGTGGAAATATTCGCCCGCCACGATCGACGAGCCAAGCGCGACAATCCCCGCGAACAGCACCCAGCCGGCGATGGTATTGAAGCGATCGTCCATGAAGTTTCCCTGGTTTTTGAGAAGCCGAAAGGCGGAAGATTTGAGCCGCCTCTTAAGAGGGACTTTTCAGTTCATCAAGCCGCGAGCCAGCGCTCCAAAAGCGTCCGTGCAATGGCGAAGCGCGGGGGCGGCTGGAACGGTCCGCCGTCAGGGTCCGCGATGGACGCCGCGACCTCATCGCGCGTGAACCAGCGCGCATCCTCCAGCTCGGCGGTGTCGATGGTCAGCTCACTTTGCAAGGCCTCGGCCCGGCAGCCGATCATGAGCGAGGAGGGAAAGGGCCAGGGCTGGCTGGCGAGATAATTGACGTTCGTCACTCGAATGCCTGCCTCCTCGTGAAGCTCGCGTGCGACCGCGGCCTCGATCGTCTCCCCGGCCTCGACGAATCCTGCCAGCGCCGAATAGCGTCGTTCCGGGTAATGCGGTTGGCGACCCAGCAGCACGGAACCGTCGTGCTCGGCTAGCATGATCACGACGGGGTCGACGCGCGGATAATGTTCGGCGCCGCAGGCCGCGCAGGACCGCGACCAGCCACCACGAACGATTTCCGTCTCGCGGCCGCAGCTTGCGCAAAAGCGGTGGCGGCTGTGCCACCCACCGAGGCTGAGCGCAGCGGCGAAGAGAGGGGCCTGTTCATCCGCAAGGTTGGCCATCGTCCCGTAGGCCGCGCGATAGCCTTCGACGCTCTCCGGGATGGCCGCGAAACGCGGTTCATCGCCGTCCAGACCCAGGAACAGCTCTGGAGCGCTCACGTCCTGCCACAGGAGGCTTCCGTCCTCGGCGATTGCCGGCAGTCCATCTTCCCACACGAGCTGGCGCGCCCCGGCCTGGCCGGCGAGCCGCGCGATCGCGTGCGGATCGGCGCGAAGCGCATCCGCGCGGTCCA
>DASTAU010000075.1:0-2440 GCA_035712425.1 Sphingomicrobium sp. | reverse complement strand
AAGCGTTGATGACGAGGTCGCGGATGGTGATCTGCCCCTGGCCCTCGAGGTTGGCGGGGCGGGTTTCGAGCGGGAGCCAGTGCGGCTGCTGAAGCCGAAGCTCGGCCGCGTCCTCGATCGTGATCACGCGCTCGCCCGGGTCAATCATCTTCGACAAGGCGTTGAGCATCGTCGTCTTACCCGAACCGGTACCGCCGGAGATGATGACGTTCATCCGGCTGGCGCCGGCGATCTTCAGCACCGTCGCCATCTTGTCCGACATCGATCCGAAGCCCTTCATCATGTCGATGGTGATCGGCTTCTCGGAGAATTTGCGGATCGAGATGGCGGTGCCGCGAAGCGACAGCGGCGGGATGATCACGTTGACGCGGCTGCCGTCCTGGAGACGGGCGTCGCAGAGCGGGGTGGTCTGGTCGATGCGGCGGCCGACCTTGTTCACGATGCGCTGCGCGATCTGGAACAGATGCTCTTCGTCGCGGAACTGGATCGTCGCGATCTCGAGCTTGCCCTTGCGTTCGACGTAGGTCTGGTCGGGTCCGTTGACCATGATGTCGCTGACGGCCGGGTCCGCGAGCAACTCCTCGAGCGGCCCGAGGCCCAGGAGCTCGTCGACGAGGACTTTCTCGAGCGCGAACTGCTCGCGGCGATTGAGGTTGATCTTAAGCTCGGTCAGGACCTCGCTGATGATCGGCCTGAATTCCTCGGCGAGCTCGTCCTTGCTGAGGGTTGCGGCTGCTTCGGGATCGACGCGTTCGAGAAGGCGCGGGAGCACCTGCTCCTTGATCTTGTGAACCGAAGCTTCAAAGCCCTCGGACTTGCTGCTGCCTGCTTCACCGCTGGCATTTTGGCGCGCGGTCAGACGGTCCATCGCTCCGGTGAGATTGCCGTTACCTTCGGAGGCAGGCGCGTCGAGCGGCGGAGTCAGATCGTCAATAGGAGGAAATTGCTCTCCGCCGGCTGGCGGAGCCGCGGGGGACACCGGAGCACCACCCGGGCCGCCCTTCATCGGCTTGGCGACGCCGAAGTTCCCCCGGCCGCCTCCGATTCCTCCACGCTTCCCGAATGCGCTCATGCCTAGCTCGCGATTTGCTGCTGATAACCGCAAGGGTGAATAGGCGGGAAACTTTTAGAAAATGCTAATTGCGTTAATCCCGGAGAGACGCTCGTCGGCGCTGCCACCTCTGGCTCCCTTCCTTTAACTGTATTGCCGTGATAGTACGGCACAACAGGAGATCAGGGGATGCGGGGCGTGTCGGAGGTGCTGATGGGAATCGCGTTAACCGCTGCTGCTCCGAATCCCGGTTCGCTTCCCAAGATGGCGGCGTCTATCCCATTCGAGTTGGATCATGGCCACATTTTCGTCGAGGCGTTCGTCAACGGCCGCGGCCCGTTCCGCTTCGGCTTCGATACCGGGGCGAGCGGGATGGGCCGCGCCGACAGGAGCCTCGCTGCGGCGCTTTCGCTTCCGAAGGTTGACGAGACCGCGAATTCGGACGGGGCCAAAACCGCAACCGCCGACGTCGTCGCTGTCGAAAGCCTGCGCCTTGGCGATCTCGAGCAACGTAACGTCCAACTGATCTCGCGCGATTACAACGCGGGCCGAAGCCCCGGCCTGCAGCCAATCATGGGAATCATCGCTCGCGACTTCTTCGCGGATGAGCTCGTGACGATCGACTATCCAGCGAGGGAAATCACGCTCAGTCGAGGGCAGCTGAAGCTGGGCGAGGCAGGGGTGGTCGCTTACGGCGCCAGCTTCACCGTCCCGGTCTGCTTTGCGAGTGGCTGCTATCCTGGAAAGATCGATACAGGCTCAAGCCGAAGCTTCGTCGTTCCGAAGGGCTTGGTGCCCAGCCTGTCCGCGAGCGAACCGGCGGCGATCGGGCAGGGGCTTCGGACCAATGGCGTTGCGACGCTGTACGAAATGACCTTGAACGAGCCGGTGCACATCGCCGGGATCACCGCGACGCATCAGAAGATCCTCTATGCGGAGCCGTCCGGCGACACCATCGTCATCGGAACGGAATTTCTGAAGGACTATGTGCTGACGATCGACCAGCAGAACCGCCTGCTGAAGATCAGCATGCCGGGCGACTAGCCGGCGCTCTCCGCAAGCACCGTCAGCCCGCGATCGCTGACTTCGGCGAAGCCGCCGGTGACAGGAATGCGTTCGGGCTGCGCTCCAGCGCTGCGATAGACCGCGACGTCGCCGTTCTTCAGCGTCGTCATGTAGGGCGCGTGGCCGGCCATGATGCCGGATTCGCCCTCGGTGCCGGGAACGACGACCATGTAGACGTCTTCCGACATCACCTGCCGGTCGGGAGTGACGAGCTCGAAATGCAGATCGGCCATTATTTCTTGCCCTCAATCTTCGCGTCGAACGCGCGCGTGGCCGCCTCGAACTTGTCCCGGCAGCCGGTGTTGCAGAAGCCGACGACCTTGC
>DASTAU010000074.1:0-6328 GCA_035712425.1 Sphingomicrobium sp. | reverse complement strand
ACAAGCGCGGCCCCGGCGACGAGCAGCAATGAACGCATGAGATCCCTCCCCCTCCCGCCGGTCTAGCCGAGCAATCACGGCGCGGCTATCGCTCATCCATGTACACTGCGACCCTGATGCTTCTCGGCGCCGGCGAGCTGGGCCGCGAATTCACCATCGCCGCCAAACGGCTCGGGTGCAGGATCATCGCCTGCGACCGTTATGCCAATGCTCCGGCGATGCAGATGGCGGACGCATCGGAGGTCTTTCCGATGCTCGACGGCAAGAAGCTTCGGGCAGCCGTCGAAAAGCATAAGCCCGACGTCATCATTCCCGAGATCGAGGCGATCGACACTGCGACCTTGGCCGAGCTGGAAAATGAGGGCTGGCGTGTCGCTCCATCTGCAAAGGCCGTGCAGCTGACGATGAACCGCGACGGGATTCGCGAATTCGCGGCGCGGGAGCTCGGGCTGGTCACATCGAAATACCGGTTTGCGGAAAGCCGCGAGGAAGCCATCGCGGCCGCACAGGAGATTGGCCTCCCGTGCGTGATCAAGCCGGTCATGTCGAGCTCGGGCAAGGGCCAGAGCACGGCGAAGACCGCGGAAGATGTCGGCGCCGCGTGGGACTATGCGGTCGAGAAGATGCGCGGCGATCGCCCGCGAGTGATCGTCGAGGAGTTCATCACCTTCGACAGCGAAATCACCATGCTGACCGTCGCGACCAAGGATGGGGTAATTTTTTGCCCGCCGGTCGGTCACCGGCAGGAGCTCGGCGATTATCGCGAGAGCTGGCAACCCGCCGCGCTCTACGAAGGCGCTTTATTCTCGGCCCGCAACCAGGCGCGCAAGATCGTGGCGGCGCTCGGCGGGCACGGGATTTTCGGAGTCGAATTCTTCATTCGCGGCGAGCAGGCGATCTTCTCGGAGCTGTCGCCCCGCCCGCACGACACGGGGATGGTGACCCTGATCTCCCAATTCCCGAACGAGTTCGAGCTTCACCTTAGGGCGGTCCTGGGCCTGCCGATCCCGTCGGTAGAGCTGATCGGCCCTTCAGCGTCTGCCGTCATCCTCGCGGACCGCGAAAGCGAAAACTTCTCCTTCGAAGGGATCGCCGACGCGCTTGCTCTAGGAGCGCCGAGAAACCCCGTCGATCTTCGCATTTTCGCCAAGCCCGGCACCCTGAAAAACCGCCGCATGGGCGTTGCACTTGCGCGCGGCGAGAGCGCCGAGGAAGCAGTCGAACGCGCGCGCGCTGCAGCCGCCCGCGTCCATATTCGTTACGACGGGTGAAGGAGCTTCAGATGACCCGGACGTCGATCTTTATCCTGCTCGGCTGCGCTGCGCTCGGCGCATGCAACAACAACCAGGCGCAGCAAGAGCCAAACAAGATCAGGGTCACGAGCCAGGAGCAGGAGCAGCTTCACCAGCTCGACGCCTTCAATCTCGCGATCGGCCTGAAGCGCGCGATCTACGACGCTGGCTACAGCTGCAAGCGGATCACCGATGCGGGCTTCGTCGGCACATGGAAGAACCTCGACGAATGGACCGCGCACTGCGTCTACGACAATGGATCGTCGCGCGACTGGGCAATCTTCGCCGGGCCTGACGGAAGCGCCCAGGTCCGCGATTGCAAGGACGTGCCGGAGAGCGGCCTTCCACCCTGCGTCATCAAGCAGCGTCCGAAGGGCAGCTTCACCTTCACGAAATAGCTTAAGTCAGATCAGTTGGGTTTCGCGGGACCGCACTGGCGGGATTCCTTATACTCGCCATTCGCCGACTTCTCTTTGACCGTCGTGCAATTGCCTTGCTTGACCTCTTCGCGCCAGCTCCCGTCCGGATTCGTCACGCGATTGCCCTTGGGCACGCGCTGACCGTTCTTGAGGTCGTAGCTCCAGTCCTTCGGAGTCTGCTGCGGCGTCTGGGCTTGCGGAGCAGCCGCATGGGCCGCCGTCGCTCCGAACGCGACCGCGCCGACGATCAGCACATATTTTGCAGCGCTCTTCATCACACTACTCCTCAGGGTCCCTTTTACGCCCGCCGAGCTTAACCCGCGCTGACGCAAGTACCCGATCCGGAACGGCTTTTCGCCGATTCCGTAAGTCCAATGTGGGAATTTGGGTCGCCGAGCGCAATGCTCCGGCGAAGGGGATTAGCCCTGGCGAGCTTTGAACCGGCGGTTCGTCTTGTTGATGACGTAAGTACGGCCGCGGCGGCGAATCACCCGGCAGTCACGGTGGCGCGACTTCAGCGACTTCAAACTATTGCGAATCTTCATGGCCGGGCGCCTGCTCGTGTCTCGTATCTCAGGTTGTTGGATTGGTCCGTTGAACCGGCGGCCCACCTAGAGAGAGCACCGCCGCAAGTCAAGGCGGGAGCGGCACTTAGCGGCAGCTTTGCCGTTGTGGCGCAATGGCGCTCGACACGCTGCTGTTCCTCATCGGCCTCGCGCTTGCCGTGATGACCCTGACCGACGTCTTCCAGACGGTCGTGGTTCCCGGCGGAAGCAAGGCGTCCCTGCGTGTCGCGAAACGGCTGGTGTGGGCACTGCTCCCGGTGTGGAAAGCGTTCCGCGGCAAGCGGCACGGCCTGTCCGGAGCCTTCGCGCCGCTTGTGCTGGTCCTTTGTTTCATTGTCTGGATGAGCCTGCTCGCGCTCGGCTTCGGACTCATGTCCTACGCGGTCAGGGATCGCTTCGAGCCCCCACTGAACAGCCTCTTCGACGCCATCTACATGGTCGGCAGCTCGCTCGTCACCATCGGCGTCAGCGAGGAAAATGCGCTCGGCTTTGGGCGCTGGCTAATCCTTGCCGCCGGCTTCTGCGGGCTCGCGGTCATGACCATGGCAGTGACCTACCTTCTGGAAGTGCAGGGCAGCGTTTCGAAGCGCGACATCGGAATCATCAAGCTCAACACCGCCGCGGGCCAGCCCCCATCGGCCGTGACTTTGCTCCAGCGCTTCGCTGCGATCGGGAACAGCGATGAGCTGCTTCGAGTGCTTCGCGATGGCCGCGACTGGTGCGCCACGGTGCGCCAGAGCCATTCCAATCACCCGTCCTTGATCTACTTCCAGTCAGTCGGGACCGGATCGGGCTGGCCAGCCGCCCTCGGGGCGCTTCTCGATCTGGCCCTGATCAGCGAATATTGGCTCGACGATCGATCGCTCGACGGCGCTGCCGTGTTGCTCCGCGACGAGGGCACTCACATGGCCCACGAGCTCGCCGAGGTCATTGGTCTCAGCCCTGTCGAACCCGCAAACGACGAAGCAGAACTGAAACAAGCGGCGGAGCAGCTTCGAAGCTCGGGCTACGCGATCCGTGCCGATATCGATTTTTCAAGAATGTCCGAGCAGCGCGCGGTTTATCGAAGTTGCGTCAATGCGCTGGCCGATCATCTAGGCAAGCCAACCACCGTCCTGGTTCGGCAGGACTAGTCGAGAAGCGTTCGCTCCCAGGCGAGGGCGTCGCCGACGATCCGATCGATGTCGGCGTAGGCCGGCCGCCAGTCGAGCGTCTCGAGCAGCCGCGCATTACCTGCGACGAGTTCGGGCGGATCGCCCGCTCGCCGGCCTTCCATGACACGCTGCACGGGGGTGCCGCTGGCTCGGTCCACAGCATCGAGAACTTCAAGGACCGAGAGCCCTTTGCCGTACCCACAGTTCATCACGAGGTTTTCACTCGGATGCGCGACCAGCCATTCGAGCGCGGCAACATGCGCGGCAGCCAGATCACTGACATGGATATAGTCGCGGATGCAGGTGCCGTCCGGCGTCGGATAATCGGTTCCGTAGACCGCAATCCGATCCCGTTTCCCGACCGCCGCTTCGCAGGCGACCTTGATTAGGTGCGTCGAGCCCTTGCCGAGTTGGCCGGTGCGTCCCTCGGGATCAGCCCCGGCGACGTTGAAATAGCGGAGCGCGCCGTAGTTGAAGGGGTGCGCGGCGGACGCATCCTCGAGCATCCGCTCGGTCATCAGCTTCGAGGCACCGTAGGGATTGATCGGCACCTTCGGGTCATCCTCGTCGATCGGCACTCGCTCGGGCGCGCCGTAGGTGGCGGCGGTCGATGAAAAGAGGATGTGCTTCACGCCTGCCGCAACGGCCGCGCTGATCAAAGCGTGGGAAGCCAGCGTGTTGTTCGCATAATATTTGAGCGGCTGCTCGACCGATTCCGGAACGACGATCGACCCCGCGAAATGCATGATCGCTTCGATCCGCTTCTCCTCGAAGATACGCTCAACCAGCGAGCGATCGGCGACATTGCCCTCGTAAAACGGCACGTTGTCGGGAACGACCTGGCGCGATCCGTTGGACAGATCGTCGATGACCGCGACCGGCCATCCAGCGTCCTTCAAGGCAAGGACGGCATGGCTTCCGATATAGCCGGCGCCGCCGGTGACGAGGACTGGAACTTTAGTCATGTGAGCCACCCGCTACCCGAGGTCGAGACCAACTGCCAAGCGTCGGACAAGGTTGCGGGCGGGCGGATTTCGTCTATCAGGCGCCCGACTTTCCGCACAGCCGAGTAGCGACCATGGCACTTACCATTTCTAGCTCGTTCGACGCCGGCAATATCCGCGTCATCCGGCAGGACGATTCCAGCGCGGAGCTGGAGATCGCCAAGGACCACATGAGCGACTTCTACCAGTGGTTCTATTTCCGCGTATCGGGCGCGGCAGGCCGCGAGATCACGCTGAAGATTACCAATTGCGCAGGCTCGGCCTATCCGCATGGCTGGCCGGATTACAAAGGCGTCATGAGCCTCGACCGCGAGGCATGGGTCCGAATCCAGGGCACCAGCTACGCCGACGGCGTCCTGACGATGAAGCTGACTCCGCCGCAGGATGTCGTGTGGGTGGCTTATTTCGCGCCTTATTCGATGGAGCGGCATCACGACCTCGTGACCCAGACGGCTGCCCTCGAAGGCGTCGACTACCGCTCGCTCGGCAAGAGCCTCGACGGGCAGGACATGGATTGCCTGACCATCGGTGAGGGCCCGCTCAATGTCTGGCTCTACGCGCGTCAACATCCGGGCGAGAGCATGGCCGAATGGTGGATGGAAGGCGCGCTGGAGAAGCTGACCGACGAAGACGATCCCGTCTCCCGCGTCCTTCGCAAGCAATGCACTTTCCGCATCGTTCCGAACATGAATCCCGATGGATCGCGCCGCGGCCATCTCCGCACCAATGCAGTCGGCGCCAACCTCAATCGCGAGTGGCACGCGCCGACCGCGGAGCGCAGCCCCGAAGTCCTCTGCGTCCGCAACGCGATGGATGAGACCGGCATCGATTTCGCGATGGACGTCCATGGCGACGAGGCGATCCCCGCCAACTTCCTGGCGGGCTTCGAGGGCATCCCCTCATTCAGCGACCGGCAGCAGAAATTGTTCGAGCTGTTCAGCGAGACGCTCGAGCGCCTGTCGCCCGATTTTCAGCGCGAGCAGGGCTATGAAGTGCCGAAGCCGGGCGAAGCGAACATGAGCATGTCCACCACCCAGCTCGCCGAGCGCTACGGCTGCGTATCGATGACCCTGGAAATGCCGTTCAAGGACAATTTCAACCTTCCCGACGAAGTCTACGGCTGGTCGCCGCAGCGTTCGAAATATCTCGCTTACGCCTGCCTCGACGCGCTCCACGCGATCCTTCCGGAAATCAAGAAGGCGAGCGCCGAGCGCGATTCCGCAAAGCGCGTGAAAGAGCCGGCCTGATGCCGACGCTCGTGCTTCTGCGGCACGGGCAGTCGCAGTGGAATTTGGAGAACCGCTTCACGGGCTGGTGGGACGTCGATCTCTCGCCCGCCGGAGTCGATGAGGCTCGCGCCGCGGGGCAGCTGCTGAAGCAACATGGCTTCGATTTCGACTGCTGCTTCACCAGCGTGCTGACGCGCGCGATCCGAACGCTTCACCTGGTGCTTCACGAAATGGACCGGTTGTGGCTTCCGGTCACCAAGGACTGGCGCCTCAATGAGCGTCACTACGGCGGGCTGACCGGGCTCAACAAACAGGAGATGATCGACAAGGTCGGTGCCGAGCAGGTCAAGATCTGGCGCCGGTCGTTCGACATCGCGCCTCCGCCGTTACCCGATGACAGCCCGTACAATGTCAGCCGCGACCGGCGTTATGCCGGCGTTGAAGTGCCGGACACCGAGAGCCTCAAGGACACGATCGCGCGCGCCGTCCCTTATTATGAGGCCGAGATCGCGCCGGCCCTCAGCGCCGGCAAGCGCGTCCTCGTCGTCGCCCACGGAAATTCGATCCGCGGGATCATCAAACATCTTTCGAACATCGGCGACGAGGAAATCGTGGGACTGGAAATTCCCACGGGCAAGCCCATCGTTTATGAGCTTGCCGAAGA
>DASTAU010000073.1:0-4847 GCA_035712425.1 Sphingomicrobium sp. | reverse complement strand
AAAATCTGATGGGCGTCACGATCGGCAAAGCGACGAACCTTGTCCTCGATCGACGGACAATAGCGCGGTCCCCTGCCCTCGATCGCTCCCGCAAAGAGCGGGGAGCGATCGAAATTGGCCTGAATAATCTCGTGAGTGCGGGCATTCGTTCGAGTGATCGCGCAGCGGAGCTGCGGCGGCGTAGCGCCGTCACACAGGGCAGACATGGCCCAGGCATCGGCATCGCTGGGCTGTTCTTCAAGACGCACCCAATCGACCGTCCGGCCATCAAGTCGCGGCGGGGTTCCGGTCTTCAACCGCCCCTGGCCGAGGCCGACGCTGCGGATCTGCTCGGCTAGCGCAATGGAAGCGCGCTCCCCGCGACGTCCCCCTTCAAGCACCCGCTCGCCAACAAACATGCGGGCGTCAAGGAAGGTGCCGGTTGCGATGACGACGGCCCGACTTCGCAACTTTCCGGCGGCCGTCTCGACCCCGCTCACGCGGCCGCCGGCCACGATTAGACTCAATGCTTCCGCCGCAACGACCTCGACCCCGCTTTCCCGAAGCAGATCACCGATAGCGGTCCGATACAGCTTGCGGTCAGCCTGCACGCGCGGACCCCACACCGCCGGCCCCTTGCTTCGGTTGAGCATCCGCCGATGGATCGCAGCCCGGTCCGCAGCGCGCGCCATCATGCCATCGAATACGTCGAGCTCGCGCACGAGATGGCCCTTGCCCACGCCGCCAATCGATGGATTGCACGACATTTGACCAACGTCTTCGGCACGGAAGGTAAGCAGCCCAACGCGCGCGCCGCGCCGGGCCGCGGCGGCCGCAGCCTCGCACCCGGCATGGCCGGCGCCGATCACCAGAACATCATGCATAAGAGCAGCCTTAGCGGATCAGTGTTTCACGTGAAACACCGCTCACTTTCCGAGACAGAAGCGCGAGAAGAGAGAATCCAGAACGTCCTCAACACCCGCGCGTCCGGTCAGCCGATCGAATCCACCCCGGGCGCGGCGAAGGTGCTCCGCCAGGAGAATGACGTCTTTGGCAGCAGACGCTTCCCTTAGCGCCTCAGCGGCCGCGCCGAGCTGCGCAGACTGGCGGCGGTTCAACGCGATTGCGTCCTCCGCAGGTAGCGACTTTCTTGCCAGCGTCTCGATGCGTCCAACCAACTCGGCGATGCCCGCGCCCGTGACCGAGGAAACAGCAAGGGACCCTTCAAGTGCCCCATTGCGCTCCGGCAGGTCGGACTTCGAGTGAACTTTGATTACGCCCGCCTGGTCAGGCGCCTGATCCGGCTCGCCGAGCCAGATGAGCACATCCGCGGCCTCGACCAGCCGGCCGGCACGCTCAACGCCGATGGCTTCGACCCGGTCGGTAGAATCACGCAGACCCGCGGTATCGGTCAACAGGATCGGGACGCCTGCGAGCGATAGCGGCACCTCGATATGATCACGCGTTGTCCCGGGAATATCGGTTACGATCGCCCTTTCTTCTCCAGCTATAGCATTGAGAAGACTGGATTTCCCAACATTCGGCGGACCAGCTACCACGACCCGGACGCCGTCCTTCAATCGCTCCACGCCAGGGCGGTCGAGCCACTCACTCAATTCCTCTGCAAGCTCCGCGCACTCGCGCTGGAGCGCCGTATCGACCGCTTCGTCTGCCTCGTCATAGTCGATCGCCCGCTCGGCCTCAGCGGAAAACCCGAGCAGCCGATCCTGCCAAGCAGCAATCTGCTTTTTTAGCCCGCCCTCGGCCAAGGCAAGCGCGGCTTTTCGCTGCGATTCGGTCTCAGCCTCGATCAGGTCGGCAAGCCCTTCCGCCTCGGTCAGATCGATCCGGCCATTCTCGAATGCGCGCCGCATGAATTCCCCCGGCTCAGCAATTCGAAAGCCGTCCAGTGACGTCAAGGCGTCAAGCACGGCGGCGACGACCGCTCGTCCCCCATGACATTGAAATTCAACGACATCTTCGCCCGTTGAGCTGGCTGGCGAGTCAAAGCGAAGGACCAAAGATTCGTCGAGCAGCTCTCCGGATTGAGGATGGCGAAGCGCGCGAACGGCAGCCAAACGAGCCTCTGGCAGCGAACCGGCAATCTGCCGACCGGCGGCGTGCGCGCGCGGGCCGCTGATCCGGATGACGGCGATTGCGGCTGGCGGACGACCGCTCGAGACCGCGAAGATAGTGTCCGGCGACACGCCCTTCAGGTGAAGAGCGGCGCGATGTGCGGGGCGACGTGCCCCGCGCCCTCGTAGATCATCTTGCAAGCGACCCAAAGGATGACCAGCAGGCCGCCCCAGGCGATCCAGCGATAGCGGTCGATGTATTTCGCGATGATGTTCGCCGCAAGCCCCATCAGCAGCACCGACAGGACCAGGCCGAACACGAGCACATAAGGATGCTCCCGGGCCGCTCCTGCGACGGCGAGGACGTTGTCCAGGCTCATGCTGACGTCGGCGAGCGCTACGCCCCAGGCAGCGCTCGCGAAGCTCTTCGCCGGCTTCAGTCCCGAATGTTCGTCGCCGGCGACCTCGTCGGAGCCTTCGCTTTCATCCTTGTGGCGAAGCTCGCGATACATGCGCCAGGCGACCCACAGCAGTAGGATTCCTCCGGCGAGGACCAGACCCACAATCTGGAGCAACTGCGTGACCAACAGAGCGAATCCGATTCGCAGCACGAGCGCCGCGAGGACTCCGATCAGGATCACTTTCTTGCGCTGTTCGACCGGCAATCCGGCGGCCAGCGCGCCGACGACGATGGCATTGTCGCCAGCGAGCACGATGTCGATGAAGAGAATTTCGAAGAAGGCCGCGAGTGCGCTAGCGGTGATCAATCCCCCGTCCATGACTTACGCCTAGCCGAGGCGGAGCACTTGCCTCAAGCCCAAGACGTGCTCGCCGCCGGCCCAGCCCTCATAAATCATGTTGCCAGCGACCCAGACGATCACTGCCAGGCCAATGTAGTTGAGCCAGGAATAACGCTCGATCAGCCGGGCTACGTAGTTTGCCGCGAGCCCCATGAAGAGCACCGAGAAGGTTAGCCCGATAAACAGGAGGGCCGGATTCTCTCGAGCGATCGAGGCGACCAGCAGGACGTTGTCGAGGCTCATGCTGAGGTCGGCGACTGCGATGCCAATGGCGGCGTGAAGGAAGGTCTTGCTCGGCGGCGGCCCCTCGACCGTTGGCGTATCGGGGTCGTCGACAGTCACCTCGGCGCGGCGCGGCCGAAGCTCGGTCCACATGTTGTAAGCGACCCAGAGGAGCAGCAGCCCGCCGGCGAACACCAATCCCGTCACGCGCAGCAGCTGAGTCGCAATGACTGCGAAGACGATCAGGCAGACCAGAGCCATGCTGACGCCGAACAGGAGCACCTTGCGGCGATCCTTCGGCGGCAGCCCCGCGGCAAGCGACCCCATGATGACGACATTGTCGCCGGCCATCGTGAGGTCGCCGATGATGATCTGCACGAGCTTGGCGAGCCCCGCCGCGGTGAAGATCGCGCCGAAGTCGAAGCCGTCGAGCATCCCTAGGGCTTAGCCGTCATTCCGCCCGCCGGACAGACCCGCGAAAGCTTACTGGTTCATCGAAGCGAAGAAGTCCTCGTTGGACTTGGCGTCCTTCATCTTGTCGAGAAGGAACTGCATCGCGTCGACCGTGCCCATCTGCATGAGGATCCGGCGGAGCACCCACATCTTGGTGAGCGTGCCCTGTTCGACGAGCAGCTCCTCCTTGCGGGTGCCGGACTTGCCGACATCGAGCGCCGGGAAGATGCGCTTGTCGGCGACCTTGCGGTCGAGCACGATTTCACTGTTACCGGTGCCCTTGAACTCCTCGAAGATGACCTCGTCCATCTTGGACCCGGTGTCGATCAGCGCGGTGGCGATGATCGACAGCGATCCGCCTTCCTCGATGTTGCGCGCGGCGCCGAAGAATCGCTTCGGCCGCTGCAGCGCGTTGGCGTCGACACCGCCCGTCAGCACCTTGCCCGAGCTCGGAACCACCGTGTTGTAGGCGCGCCCGAGGCGGGTGATGGAGTCGAGGAGGATGACGACATCCTTCTTGTGCTCGACGAGGCGTTTGGCCTTTTCGATCACCATCTCGGCGACCTGGACGTGGCGGCTGGCAGGCTCGTCGAAGGTCGAGGAAATGACCTCGCCATTGACCGAGCGTTGCATGTCCGTGACCTCTTCCGGCCGCTCATCGATCAACAGGACGATGAGGATCACCTCGGGATTATTGTCGGTGATCGCCCGTGCGATGTTTTGCATGAGCACCGTCTTGCCGGTGCGCGGCGGCGACACGATCAGCGCGCGCTGGCCCTTGCCGAGCGGCGAGACGATATCGATGACCCGCGCAGACTTGTCCTTGATGGTCGGGTCGAGCGTGTCGAGCTTCAGCTTCTCGTCGGGATAGAGCGGCGTCAGATTGTCGAAATTGACGCGGTGGCGAACGGTCTCGGGATCGTCGAAGTTGATCGTCGTCACCCGGGTCAGCGCGAAATAACGCTCACCCTCCTTGGGCCCGCGGATCTCTCCTTCGACGGTATCGCCAGTGCGAAGCCCGAATCGCCTGACGATCGACGGAGCGACGTAAATGTCGTCCGGACCGGCGAGGTAATTGGCTTCCGGCGAACGGAGGAATCCGAAGCCGTCGTTCAGCACCTCGATGGTGCCGGAGCCCATGATTTCGACCCCGTTCTCGGCCTGAACCTTCAGGATCGAGAACATGAGGTCCTGCTTGCGCATCGTCGATGCGCCTTCGATGCCCATCTCCTCGGCCATTGCGACGAGGTCGGCGGGCGTTTTCTTTTTCAGTTCTTTCAAATGCATGAGTTTGTCTTTTCTTGGGGAGTTGTTCTCG
>DASTAU010000072.1:0-8811 GCA_035712425.1 Sphingomicrobium sp. | reverse complement strand
CGATTGCTCGCCGCGTTCCAGATTCGACTGAAGCTCGCCGACCAGCTCGGGCGCCAGCCAGCGACCGCGCGGCGGCGGGTCCCGTGTCAGGTCAATCGCACGGATTTCCGGCATGGACGCTCCGGCAAAGCGCTCGGGCAGTGAGACTTCGCGGTACCGGCCGAGCTCGACCATGTGACGGCTTTCGATCGGCGGCGTGGCGGTCGATAGAATGACCGGAATGTCCTCGAATTTCGCGCGCATCACCGCGGTGTCGCGGGCGTGGTACTGGACCCCTTCCTCCTGCTTGAAGCTGGGCTCGTGCGCTTCGTCGATGACGATAAGCCCGAGGTTCGGATAGGGCAGAAACAGGGCTGATCGCGCGCCGACCGTCACCTCCGCTTCGCCGCTGGCGATTCCGCGCCAGGCACGCCGCCGTTGCGATGACCGGAGGTCGGAGTGCCAGGCGACGGGCGCGCAACCGAAGCGCGCCTCGAAGCGCTTGAGAAACGGCTCGGTCAGCGCGATCTCGGGTAGCAGAACCAGCGCCTGCTTTCCCTGACGAAGGCACTCGGCGATCGCTTCGAAATAGACCTCGGTCTTGCCGGACCCGGTGACGCCATCGAGCAAGATTGGATCGAACCCGTTTCCGACGGAGGAAGCCAGGCTACCTGCCGCTTCCTGCTGGTCCCCGTTGAGATTCGGCGGCGCGTGATCGGGATCGGGCTTGGCGAGGGGCCGATCGGCGTCGACCGCTACAGCCTCCAGCGCTCCGACGTTCGCGAGCCCGCGCATGACGCTGTCGCTAACGCCGGCATGATCGGCCAGCTCGCGGATGGTTCCCTGCCGGCCCTCGATGCCGGCGAGTGCTTTTTCGCGCTGAGGCGTGAGGCGATCGGGGACGGCACCGGTGGGCCGATACTCGGTAAGCTGCCTCGGCCCGTCGAGCGCAGCCGACGACGGCAGCACCATTCGCAGCACCGAGGCGAGCGGCGCGAGGTAATAATCCGCCGTCCATTCGCACAACCGGCGGAGGGGGCCGGCGAGAGGACGAACGTCAATCACCCCGGCCAAGGGCCGCAGCCGGCTGTCTGGCACTTCGTTGGTCGGCAGGCGATCGGGCTCCCATGCAACGCCGAGCAGCTGCCGAGGTCCGAGCGGCGCTATGACGACCGAGCCCGGCTCGACATGCATGCCGTCCGGCACGCGGTAATCGAGCGGCCCGAGCGCGGCATTCAACGTGACGACGCGGGCTCGCTGCACTTATCCGTCACCCCGGCCTTGAGCCGGGGCCTGCCTGCTTTGTTGCATGGTCTTCAGAGAAGAGAAGGCGGGTCCCGGGTCAAGCCCGGGATGACGTATCGCTACTTCCCGCGCTTCTTGCGATGCTCGTCGAAGTCGAGGACGGAAACCTCTTCCTCCGGCTGGAGCAGGCCAAGCCGGCGGGCCACTTCCTGGTACGCTTCCTCGACGCCGCCGAGGTCCTGGCGGAAGCGGTCCTTGTCGAGCTTCTGGCCGGTCTTCATGTCCCACAGACGGCAGCCGTCGGGACTGATCTCGTCGGCGAGGATCACGCGGGCATAGTCGCCGTCGTAGACGCGGCCGAACTCGAGCTTGAAGTCGATAAGGCGGATCCCGATCGCCGCGAACATGCCCGACAGGAAGTCGTTCACCCGGATCGCCATGTCGGCGATGTCGTTCATCTCGTCCTGCGTGGCCCAGCCGAAGCAGGCGATATGCTCGTCGGCGATCATCGGGTCGCCGAGCGCATCGTCCTTGTAATAATATTCGATGATCGTTCGGGGTAGCTGAGTGCCTTCCTCGATTCCAAGGCGCTTGGAGAGCGAGCCGGCCGCAACGTTGCGAACCACGACCTCGATCGGGACGATCTCGACCTGGCGGATCAACTGTTCCCGCATGTTGAGCCGGCGGATGAAGTGGGTGGGGACGCCGATCGTCTGGAGCGCCGTGAAGATGTGCTCGGAGATGCGGTTGTTGATGACGCCCTTGCCGCTGATCGTACCGCGCTTCTGCGCGTTGAACGCGGTCGCATCGTCCTTGAAATATTGAATGAGCGTGCCCGGCTCCGGACCCTCGTAGAGGATCTTGGCCTTGCCCTCGTAAATCTGGCGGCGGCGAGCCACGGTTCGCTTCACTCCAACGGAAATGGGAAAAGGAGCGGCGGCTATAGGCGAGCCGCCGCCCCATCGCAATTGAGGCAAGACCGCCTAGTTCGAGGCGGTCGTCGCCAGTTTGCTGCTTACGATCCGGACCTGCTGGACCTGGTTGGGCTGGAGATATTTCTGCGCCAGCTTCTGCAGGTCCGCGGCGGTGATCGACTGAAGGATCGCTTTGCGCTGACGGATGCGGTCGAGGCGCTCGGGCTCGCTCTGCGCCTTCGACAGCGCGCCGAGCCAGAAGCCGTTGTCGCGATCCTGGTGCTGGATACTCTCGAGCTCGGGGTTGCGGGCGCGGGCCATCAGGTCGTCGCTGATTGGCTTGTCGCGAAGCTGCTCCGCCGCGTCGGCAATAGCCTTCTGGACCTCGTCTGTCTTGTCGGGCGCGACGATCGCCGCGGCGGACATGTAGCCGTAGCCCTTGAAGACGTCCGATGTGAGGCTGCTTACGCTGACTCCGTAGCTGTCTCCCAGCGTTTCGCGGACGCTGTCGGTCAGCATCAGGTTGAGCACGTCCTTGAGAAGGTTAAGGCTGACGACCTCGCGATAGTTTGAATCATCGGTCGTCGGCCATACGGATTCGACCACCGCCTTGTCCTGCGGCCCTTCGTGGGTGAGCACGATCGGGCTTCGATCCGCCCGGAACGAGACTTTGGTAAGCGCCGGATCGATCGTGTCGCTGAGCTTGCGGGTCGGCAGCGCGCCGAACGACGAGGCGACCGCGGCGATCACGGAATTCTCGTCGATGTCGCCAACGATCGTAATCTCGATCGGAGCCGATGCGATCACCGGGGCCAGCGCGGCCTTGGCCTCGTCGAAGGTGCGCTTCGACAGGACCGCCGCCGTAGGCATCCCGAAGCGTTGGTCGCCGCTGGCGAGGATACTGGGTAGCCGGACGCCCGCGACGGCCTCCGGCTGGGCGTTGAACTGCTTGTCCAGAATCGGAACGACATTGGTCCATTTGTCGGCGGCTTCGGGGCGGAAGCCGGGGTCCAACAGGTAAGCCGCGCTGACCTTCATCTGAAGTGCGAGATCCATCGGCGTGGTCGTGCCGACGGCGATGAACGCGTCATCTTTCACGGCCGAGCCGAGGGTGATCACCTTGCCGGCGAAAATATCCTTGAGGTCCTCGAGCGACTGCTTCTTCAGGGCCCCGGCGGTTGAGGTCATGCTGAGCATTTGCGCCAGCCCGGGCTGATCCTTGGGAAGATCCAGAATGCCGTCGCCGAGCCGGACCACGAAACGGACCTTGCCGGCCTCGAAGTCAGTCTTCTTGAGGTTCAGCCGGACATTGTTCGCGAAGCGGATCGTGCGCACGCCGAGGTCCGCAATCTGCGTATCGGATGCGATCGTTCCGGGTTTGCCGAAGCTTTCGTAAGCGAAAGTCTTGGTCGCGCCCTCTTTCGGCGCTGCGACCGCCACCTTGCGACTGGCATCGAAGGCCGCGGCCAGCTGCTCGCTCGTGATGTCCTGCTTGTCGCTGACGTGGATCAGCGGAGCGCTTCCCGTCCAGAGCTCGCGGAAGGCGGCGTTGGTCTGGGCGAGCGTAATCGTCCTGGCGATCGAGTTGAAATAATCGGCCTTGGATTTGGGGGTGGTGATGAAATCCTTCCGCCCGGCGACCGTAACCAGCGCATTCGCAAGGGACTCGTTCGAGCGGGTGCCGGCCTGCTCCGCGGCCGCGCGCAGCCCGCCCTCGGTGCTGCTGACGACCGTGCGCAGCTCGTCAGCGGTGAAGCCGTATTGGTTCGCCTTGCGGATTTCCTGCTCGACCGTGTCCAGGGCATCCTTCCAGGCGCCATCCTTGGCCGCCAGCGTAACGGACGTTGCAAGCGCCGCATCGCGCTGTTCGTCGAGGCCCATGCCGCCGCCAAGAAGCGGCGATCCGGGTGCGTTTGCGATCTTCGCAAGCCTTCGGTTGAACATGGCCGTTGCCAGCGTCTCGACGATCTTGTGGCGCCGCTCGGCGAGTGTGTCCGCAGGATCCTTCCACTGCCGCTCCACGGTGTAATTGACGGTTGTCGCGACCGCCGGATCGACGAAAGTGTCGAACGAAGCGGCGCGCGAAAGATCGACCTTCCCGCGCGGCAGTGGCGCGCCCGCCGGTCCGACGCCCTTCCAGTCGGAGAAGACCTTCGTGATCTTGGCTTCGATCGCAGCCGGATCGGCATCGCCGACGAAGACGAGCGTCGCGTTCTCCGGCCGGTAATAGCGATGATAAAGGTAGCGGATCGTGTCGGAAGTCGCGCCTTTAAGAACCGCGTCGACGCCAATCGGAAGCCGGGTCGGATAGGGCGTCTCGGGGATCTGGAAGCCGAGCTGATCGACAATCTGGTGATATTGGAAATTGTCGCGTGAGCGCTCTTCGCCGAGGATGACGCCGCGCTCGCGGTTGACGGCGGCGGGATCGAACTTCAGCTCGCTCGCGGCCTCGCGGAAGAGGAACAGTGCGGTGTCGATGTGCTGGTCGTCGGTCTGCGGCAGCTCGAGCATGTAGGTCGTGGTGTCAAAGCCCGTGACGGCATTGGTGTCCGGTCCGAACTTGAGGCCCTGGCGCTCGAGGATTTTGACCATGTCGCCTTCGGGCACGTGGGTCGATCCGTTGAAGGCCATATGCTCGATGAAGTGAGCGAGGCCGCGTTCCTTTTCGGTTTCACCGATTGAGCCGAAAGCGATCTGCATGCGGACCGATGCGGTGCCCTTGGGCGTGGCATTGTGCATGATCGCATATTTCATCCCGTTCGGGAGGATGCCGTACTTGATCGAGGGGTCGGGAACGACGTCGGTCAGCGGGACGCCCCAGCCGTTGACGGCCGGCTTTGCCACAAGTGCGGCGACCGCAAGCGCGGGAGCGCTGCTGGCGATGATGGAAATGGCGATGGCCGCGCTGCTGACGCGCGAAACGAATGGCTTCAAAATCACGAAAATACTCCCCGGCCCCGGATTGATTCGGCGCGGAGAGCGTAAGGATTGACGCTGGGGGCGCAACCCGCCTTTTCTACAAACGGCTGATTTTATTGGGCAAACTGGTTGGTTGCCATTCGGAATTGAGGCTGGTCAAGTGAGGAGCGCGGAGCGTGCGGCCGCGCCCCTCACGACCGGGTCATTTTCACCGGGCGCGCTTGGCCCTGGCGGTCCAAGGCGCCTGATATTCGATCCGGTTGAGAACATTGAACGCGTTCATCACAGCGTTCGTGACATTTGAGAGGCCGCTCGCCAGAGAAGCGTTCAGCTCGGCTCGTCCATCGCGGTAGCTGCGATCAAAAAACTCGTCGATCATCGTAACCATCCTTCCTCCGTTGAGCCGCGTCAGAGCGCGATTGGGAAGCCGTCGATACGGTCGTTGGCGGCGTTCAATGCGCACTCCACCAGCCGAAGCCGGCGGGCCTGGTCGAGCGTGCGCCAGGCGCGGGCCGTCGAGCGCCGCGCATTCGCTTTCGCGACCTGCTCAACCGGGCCGTGTTCAATGAACGCACGGGTGCTGTGGCCATAAGCCATGGCGTTGTCTCCTCACCTGTTGTTGGGCCGCCGGCGATGGGGGCTGGAGGGGAAGGGGATAGCCTTCGCCGGCGGTTGCAAGCTTAATAGGATTCGGCGGCTCGTTTCGCCAATCAAACGCTCGACACCATCCATAAAGCTGCCTTATGATTGGCAGGCCGGGGCGTTACTTCGGCGGGGTCCTCATTTCATTCAGGAAAGCGACGCGATGAGGCGGCTACCTCCACTCGCAGCAGTCAGGGTCTTCGAGGCCGCGGCGCGCACCGAAAATTTTACCGCGGCCGCCGCCGAGCTTGGAATGACCCAGGCCGCCGTTTCTTATCAGGTGAAGAGCCTCGAGGAGCG
Source organism: Sphingomicrobium sp. (assembly GCA_035712425.1). Classification (GTDB taxonomy): domain Bacteria; phylum Pseudomonadota; class Alphaproteobacteria; order Sphingomonadales; family Sphingomonadaceae; genus Sphingomicrobium. The sequence continues at coordinate 2,812 of DASTAU010000072.1, read as the reverse complement.
TCTTGGCGCGCCGCTTTTCGTTCGTGAAAAAGGCCGCGCGCGATTGACCACGCTCGGGTCGCGCCTGCTCCCGCCGCTATCTGGAGCCTTCGATGCGATCGAGGCGGCTTTCGCGAGCCACCGCGAGGAGGATGAGTCGCTCCTTACGATCACCACCACCCATACGTTCGCCAATACCTGGCTGGCGTGGCGGTTGGGCGCTTTCCAGATCGATCACCCCGACCTCGCGGTCAGGATGACGACGAGCAACGAGCTCGTGGACTTGCGGTCGGGCGCCGCGGATGTGGCGATCCGGGGGGGAAGAGGCGATTGGGAGGGGCTCGAGCAGCACGAGCTGTTCAAGTCGAGCTTCACCCCGATGTCGAGCCCGGACTGCGTCTCGGAGACCGAAGGGAAACTCGGACGCGAGCTCGAGCCCCGCGATCTGCCCCACCTCAACCTGATCAATCCGAATGACGACTGGTGGCACCAGTGGTTCGGGGACAACGGAGTCCCCGTAGACGAGAGCGTGTTCCGCCGGCCCGGCGTCCGCCTCGACAGCCAGGCGGACGAAGGTCATGCGGCGATGGCGGGCCAGGGATTTGCGCTTCTTACGCCGTTGCTTTGGAAAGGCGACGTTGCCGCCGGACGGCTTTGCGTCCCGTTTCGCGATCGCGTCTCAAGCCGTGCTTGGGCCTATTGGCTGGTTTATCCGACCGAGCGGAAGATGGTCCCGAAGGTGAAGCGTTTCCGTGAGTGGCTGCTGGACGAGATGGAGCGCGCACTCGCGGACACAGCGGGCGGTTGGCCGCAGCCGGTTCCGATCGCCGCACAATAATCCGACAGGCGCTGGAAGCGCGCGCCATCGATTGCTAGCGAAGGGGCATGGCCGACACCGACCTTTCAACCGTTATCGAGACACCGTTCGACGCAGCGCTAAGCGAGCGATACCTCGTCTACGCTCTATCGACGATCACCGCTCGTTCGCTGCCCGATGTCCGCGACGGCCTGAAGCCGGTCCATCGCCGTTTGCTATGGGCGATGAGGCTGCTCCGGCTCGATCCGGCCGGCGCTTACAAGAAATCGGCCCGCGTCGTCGGGGACGTCATCGGTAAATATCACCCGCACGGCGACCAGTCGGTCTACGATGCGATGGTCCGCCTCGCGCAGGATTTCGCGCTTCGCTATCCGCTCGTCGACGGGCAGGGGAATTTCGGAAACATCGACGGCGATAACGCCGCGGCCTACCGCTACACCGAAGCGCGGCTGACCCCGATCGCGATCCAGCTGATGGCCGGCCTCGACGAGGGCACGGTCGAGTTTCGCCCGACCTACAATGGCGAAGAAGAGGAACCGGAGGTCTTCCCGGGCCTGTTTCCGAACCTGCTGGCCAATGGCGCGAGCGGCATCGCGGTCGGCATGGCAACTTCGATCCCGCCGCATAATGTCGGCGAGCTGGTCGACGCCGCGATTGCACTGATCGACGATCCCAAGGTCGATGACCGCGCCCTGCTCCAACATGTGAGGGGCCCGGATTTCCCGACCGGCGGCGTGCTCGTCGACGACGAGGACACGATCGCCCGAGCTTACGTCAGCGGCCGGGGAGCCTTCCGCCTTCGTGCGAAGGTCGAGGTCGAGCGCGAGAAGGGCGGCGGCTGGCACCTGCTCGTCGGCGAAATCCCCTATGGCGTGCCCAAGGCCAAGCTGATCGAGCAGATTGCCCAGCTGATTGCCGACAAGAAGCTGCCGATCCTCGCCGATGTGAAGGACGAGAGCGACGAGCAGGTTCGGCTGATCATCGAGCCGCGGGCGAGGACGGTGGATCCCGATCTTTTGCTCGAGAGCCTGTTCCGGCTGACGGATCTGGAAATTCGTTTCCCGCTCAACCTCAATGTGCTCGACGCGACCCGAACACCGGGCGTGATGAGCCTCAAGGAATCGCTGGCCGCGTGGCTCGCCTTCCAGTTCGAGGTGCTCGTCCGGCGGAGCCAGGTGCGGATCGGTAAGATCGACGAGCGGCTGGAATTGCTCGACGGTTTCCTCGTTGCCTACCTGAATCTCGACCGGGTGATCGAAATCATCCGCACCGAGGATGAGCCCAAGGCGATCATGATGGCGGAATTTTCGCTGTCCGACCGTCAGGCCGAAGCGATCCTCAACATGCGGCTGCGTTCCTTGCGGCGGCTCGAAGAGATGGAAATCGCCAAGGAGCGTGAGGCGCTGGCGAAGGAACGGGAGGAGCTTGAGAAACTCGTCGCCGAGCCGGGTCGACAGAAGCGGCGGCTCAAAAAAGATTTGCAAGGGGTCAGGGAGAAATTCGGCGACGACCGGCGCACCCAGATCGAGGCCGCCGCGGTCGCCCGCGATATCGACTGGTCGGCGATGATCGAGAAGGAGCCGATCACGGTCATCCTGTCACAGCGCGGCTGGATCCGGGCGATGAAGGGCCATCTAGCGCTCGAGCAGGTTGCGGACCTCAAATGGCGCGAGGGCGACGAGCCCTTCATCCACTTTCACGCCCAGACCACCGACCGGCTGGCGCTGTTCGCGTCGAATGGCCGCGTCTACACGCTGGCGGGCGACAAGTTGCCGAGCGCTCGGGGATTTGGTGAGCCGGTGCGGCTGTTCATCGATCTCGATGCCGAGGTCGACATCGTCCAGCTGCTCATTGCGCGTCCCGATATGAAGCTCCTCATTGCTTCATCCGACGGGCGCGGTTTCGTTAGCAGCGGAGAAGCGACGCTCGCGGAGACCCGCAAGGGCAAGCAACTGGTCAATGTTCGTCCGGGCGCGACGGTCGCGGTGGTGCGGGCGATACCGGAAGAAGCCGACG
>DASTAU010000071.1:0-4926 GCA_035712425.1 Sphingomicrobium sp. | reverse complement strand
TCCTCGAGCCGCCGCCGTTCCCTCATCACGTCCTGCGCCGCCTTGGGATCATTCCAGAGCGTTGGGTCTTCAACCTTCGCGTTCAGTTCATCGAGCCGCTTCAGCGCCCGGTCCCAGTCGAGGAACCGGCGAAGCAGCGCGGTCGCGGCGTTGATCTGATCGATATGAGTCTGCGCTTCGGCGCGCATGGTCGAACCTCTTTCGGGGAACGCCTACTAGGGCGTGTTCGGGCTTGGCAAGCCGACCGGCCGCGTCTCTGGAGCGGTCGCGACCTGCGGAGCCGGCTGGGGCGCGTTTCCCGGCGCGGGTTGCTGCCCCTGTTGCGGTTGTTGCGGTTGTTGCGCTTGCTGCGCGGCCTGCTGCCACAATTGGAGGTATTGCGGGCTGTAGGGATCGCCGAACGTGCTCCGGGTGCTCTTTACCGCTTCGGTCTGCGGCTGGAACGCTTCCCAGATGACCGGCGCCTTGGGGTCATTGTCGTTCGTCGGGAACTCGCCAAAGACGGGTTTGCCGGTCGCCCGGTCGATACGCACCCAACGGATTCCGGGCGGAGCGACGAACGGGACCTTGGGCTCATCCTTGAGCGCCGTCAGCGCCCACTCCTTCCAGATCGGCGCGGAAATCCGGCCGCCCTGCGCCCAGCTCCCCATCGGGCGGGGGCTGTCGTAGCCGACGTAGACGCCAGCAACGATGTCTGGAGTGCCGCCGACGAACCAGACGTTGGTCGGACCGTTGGTGGTACCCGTCTTGCCGAACAGCGGACGGTTGAGATCGTGAAGCACCGTCGCGGTGCCGCGGATGATCACGCCTTCCATGACATGAACCATCTGGAATGCCGCCATCGGATCGACCAGCTGACGGGTACGGCTCGGCGGCCGCGGCATCGCCCCTCCGTCCCAGTCAGCCGCATTGCAATTGCCCATCAACGCACAGCGATTGTCGCTCCGGTAGATGACCTTGCCGTCGCGGTCCTCGACATAGTCGATGGTCGTCGGCTTCACTGAACGTCCCTGATTGGCGAGGATCGCATAGGCATTGACGAGGCGAAGGACGGTCGTGTCGCCGGCGCCAAGCGCGATGGAGAGATAATTTGGATAGTCTCCGACGCCCAGCTTGCGCGCTGTGTCGGTGATCTTCGGCATGCCGATGTTAGCCGCGGCACGGACCGTCATCAGGTTGCGCGACTGCTCGAGGCCCCACCGCAGGGTGTGCGGCCCGGCCGACCGGCGATCGAAGTTCACAAAGCATTTCTGCGGGAGCCCCGGGCCCTGGTCGACGCAATATGGCGCGTCGAGCTCGATCGTCGCCGGAGTGAAGCCGTTCTGGAGCGCGGTCACATAGACGATCGGCTTGAACGCCGAACCCGGCTGGCGCGCCGCCTGGATCGCCCGGTTATAGCTCGACCCGACGACGTCGAAGCCACCCTGCATGGCGAGGATGCGCCCGGTGTGAACTTCCTCGACCAGCATTCCGCCTGAAATCGCCGGCACCGATTTCAACTGATAGCTGCCCGGCGAAACCTGTTTGACGATGATGATCATGCCCGGCTTCAAACTGTCGAACGCCTGGCCCCCGACGCCACGCACGGGCATCGACGCGCCGGAGGCAGGAAGCGTGGCCGTCGAACCGTTGGAAAAGCCGATGCTCGCGGAGCCGTCGCTCTTCGACAGGACCACCGCCTTCAGCCAGTCGGCGTAACCTGTTCCGACGGGAGCGCGATCGAGTTCGCCGGCCCAGTCCTTCGACAGGTCGACGCTCATCCCGAGGTCCTTCCAGCCCGCAGCGCCGCCGAATTTGACGAGCCCGTCGCGAAGCGCCTGCGCGGCGGCGTCCTGCATCACCGGATTCATTGAGGAGCGAACCCACAGGCCACCGCTGTAAAGACTGTTAGGACCGTCTTTCGAATCCTCGCCGAACTGCTTGATCAGCTCGCGCCGGACGGTTTCCATGAAATAGCCGCCCTGTTGCCGGAACTTCTCGTTGCTTCCATACCGGATCGTGCCCAGCGGGGTCGCTGCCGCGGCTTTCCAAGCGTCTTCGGTTATGTAGCCGTTGCGATACATTTCGCGCAGCACGTAGTTGCGGCGATCGAGCGCCCGCTGGGTTTCGCGGACGGGGTCGTAATTCGCCGGGGCCTTCGGAAGCACCGCCAGATATGCCGCTTCGGGCAGGGTCAGGTCGCTGACGTCCTTGTCGAAATAAGCGCGAGCCGCGGCCTGCACGCCATAGGCATTGCGGCCGAGGAAGATCGAATTGAGGTAGAGCTCGAGGATCTGTTCCTTGGAAAGCGTAGCTTCAAGGCGGAAGGCAAGGATTGCCTCGCGCGCCTTGCGGCCGACATTGTAGCTTGAATCCTGGAGCAGATATTTCGCCACCTGCTGGGTGATCGTCGATCCGCCCTTGGCGCGCCCGCTATGGGTTATGCTCTTGACCGTGAAATCGAATACCGCGCCGATCAGGCCGGTGAAGTCGATACCGTGGTGGTGGAAGAAGTCCTTGTCCTCCGCCGAAATAAAGGCGTGGACGACCAGCGGCGGATATTCGTCATACGACAGCTCGACCCGGCGTTCGCGGGCGAAGGTCTGTACCGGGTCGCCGTTAAAGCCGCGGACATTGGTCGGGAGCGGTGGCTGGTAGGCGAGCAAAGTCTGTGACGAAGGCAGGCCGCTCGCGAAATAGATCCACATGCCTGCAAACAGAGCCAGGCCCGCTGCGCCGGCCCACCCGATCAACCGAACCCATTTGCGTTCCCACCACGGGTCTACCCAATCGTGGACCCTTTCGTTGAAGGCCACGAGATCGGGGAGTTGCAGGCCGGAAGAAGTCAGACGCTCGAATTTCATTCGTGGACGCGTCTAGCCTTTCGAAACTTGTGCGGAAAGCCAGTTAATGGGCTTGACGGGCGTTGCGGGCGGCGATGTCGGCTTCGATCGCCTGCGCAAGCGCGAGCGCTATCTTGGAGCGCTGTTCGGGAGAGCGAAGCAGTATCTCGTCGTCGGCGTTGCTGATGTAGCCCGCCTCGAACAGCACCGCGGGCGCCTCGGCCCGGCGAAGCACGTGGAAGGAGGCGAAACGATGCGGGTTGGGCCGAAGGTCGAACCGGCCCGCCGATCGCCTGACGAGCCGCGCCGCGAGATCGGCCGAAGCGCTCATCTGCTCTTCCATCGCGAGATCGGAGAGCATTGCCTGGACCGATCCCCTGGATGCGCCCGTTTCTGCTCCGCCATTCTCCGATGCCGCCAGCCGCGCCGCTTCAGCGTCCGAAGCGACGTCGGACAGCGAGTAGATCGTGGCTCCTCGGGCAAGCGGATTGGGCGCGCTGTCCATGTGCAGAGAGACGAACATCGACGCGTCCAGCCGCCGCGCAACGGCCGCCCGCTCCTCGAGCGTCAGATAGCGATCGTCGTCACGGGTCATCGCGACGCGCACCCGACCCCGTTTTACGAGATCGTCGCGGAGCTCGCGCGCCAGGGCGAGGCTCAAATCCTTTTCATTGATCTGTCCCGAAACGCTCGTGGCGCCCGGGTCGCGACCGCCGTGGCCGGCATCGATGACGACGATCGGACGACCCCGCGCCTCGGGAGCGCCGTAGATATGGTCCGTGACCGGCGGAGGAACGTTGACGGTGAGGCTGGCCTGCGCCGCCGCACCGCTTCGGCCGACGAACGCGAACAGCAACGCGCCCGCGGCGAGCACACCAAGTGCCCCGCCGGCGATTGCCCCTCCTTTGCCGAAGCCTCCCGTCATCCACCAACCCATTGACGCGCAACGCAATATATCATGGCGACATGGTTAACAGGAAATTTAGTCGCCCAGTTTTTCTCGGGATCATTCGTGCCAGGTCACACCGTCTCGCTCGGTCAGCGCAATGGCGGCGGACGGTCCCCACGTCCCGGCGGCATAAGGGCGCGGCGTCATTCCCTTGTCGGCCCAGGCGGCGCGAATTCCGTCGATCCACGCCCACTGCGCCTCCACCTCGTCCCGGCGGACGAACAGGGTCGGGTCGCCTTCAATGAGATCCAGAAGAAGCCGCTCGTAGGCGATCCGCCGGCGATATTCGCTGAAGGCGTTTGCAAGCCCGATATCGAGCGGAATTTCGCGCAACCTGACTCCCTGCCGGTCGAGCCCCGGAGTTTTCGACATCAGCCGCAACTCGATACTTTCATCCGGCTGAAGCCCGATAATCAGCTTGTTGGGTTGCGTCGTCGCGCCGCGTGAAGCGAAGATCGAAAACGGCACATCGCGAAACTGGATGAAGATTTCGGTGTACCGCTCGGGCATGCGCTTGCCCGTGCGCATGTAGAAAGGCACGCCCTTCCAGCGCCAATTGTCGACGTTGGCCTTCAAGGCCACGAAGGTCTCGGTCGTGCTCTCGTGACCGACCTCCTCAATGTAACCGGGAACGGTCTCTCCATCGATCGCGCCGCGGGCATATTGGCCGATGACCGTCGTCGCTTCGGCATCGCTCGAATTGATCGGGCGGAGCGACCGCAGCACCTTCACTTTCTCGTCGCGAACCGCGGTCGAGTTGAAATCAGCTGGCGGCTCCATCGCGACCAGCGCGAGCAGCTGGAGCATGTGGTTCTGGACCATGTCGCGAAGAGCGCCGGCCTGGTCGTAATAATCGCCCCTGCCCTCCAAGCCGATCGTCTCGGCTACCGTGATCTGGACATGGTCGATGTGCGTGCTGTTCCACAGGGGCTCGAACATCGAATTGGCGAAGCGCAGCGCCAGCAGGTTCTGAACTGTCTCCTTGCCCAGATAATGGTCGATGCGGAAAATGCGGTCTTCGGGGAAATGCGCCGAAACCGCGTCGTTGATTTCGCGGCTGGATTCGTGATCGGTCCCCAGCGGCTTCTCGAGGGCCATCCGCACGGTCGGGCAAGCGAGCCCCGCCGCCGCCAGTCCATCGATGGTTGCCTTGAA
>DASTAU010000070.1:0-4621 GCA_035712425.1 Sphingomicrobium sp. | reverse complement strand
GAGGCCGAGCCCGCCGTAATTGCCGTCGGTCGTGGTCTTCAGCTGGTCGAAGTCGGCGCCCTCGGCGTAGCTCGAATGCGGGTCGAGCGCGGCGAGCATTCCGTCGATCGCGCCCTTGATGAGCGTATGGTCGTCGACGGGCTCGACGTAATTCGCCTTCACCCGCTCGTAGACGCTCATGAACTTCTCGAGCTCCTGGTAATTCGTCGTATCCGCGGCGGCGAAACTGCTGGCGGTGACCGGCACCAGGGCGAGCGCTCCGACAAGCGCGATCGGCGGCAGATACTTGGCAATGGATTTCATCGGTCGCGTCCTAGTCAGGCGGCGGGGTCGCAAGTGGCGCAGCATTTAGCCCGCTTTCACGCCCTTTGACAGAGTTTGAGATGAACCTGCGATGATAGCGGGGGAGAATCGGAGCCCATTGTGGGACAGTTGGACCTCGATCTGTCCGAGCGTCCGCCCCAACGGAGCACCTAACTGCACCTTGTCGCCGGGCTTCAGTTCCGACGAGACATTGACGATCAGGCTCATCCATCCGCCGCCATGGTCGATGATGAGGATGCCGTCGTAATTGCGGAAAGGCCCCGAATAGCGAACCATCCCGTCGGCTGGCGCGTCGACCTCGACTCCACGCGGCGTCGCGAACACCGTGCCGCGCGACCTGACGCCGCTGTCGTTCACGGCGCCCAGTCCTTCGACCACAGGCGCGTTGACGGGAAGAGTGTATTCGAATGGCGGACGCGGCTGAGGACCGGCCGGCCCGAACGGGCGCAAGGGCGCGGGTGTTTCCGAGGCGAGGAGTGAGGCGAGTGCGCGGTCGGACCGGGTGCTCGATTGCTCGCTGCGCAGCCGCTCCACCTGCTCGGCGGCAGCGATCGCGACGTCGCCCGTGCCGAGCGCCTGCCCACCGGCTGCGATGGACTGCTGAAGCGCTCGCTGTTCCAGCCGCGCAAACTGTTGGCGCCGCGTAAGCAGCTGTTGCCGGCTCTTGACTAGATCGACCCGCGCGTAAGCTGCCGCGGCTTCGAGCCGCTGTCCTTCGGAGATTTGTCCGGAGAGCGCCTTCGTTCGGCTTCGGATGACGGGCAGCGTCGAATCCAGAAGCACGCCGACCTTGACCAAATCGTCCGTGCCTCCTCCGTCAGTCAGGGCGAGAAGCGGCGGTCGCCGCGCCATGACGGCGAGGCCAGCAAGAAGCGACGAGACCGGACGCTGCTCCTCGGCAAGCTGCTGTCGGTGCGCGGCAACATAGGCTGCGGCAATTTGGAAGCGCATGTCGGCCGCAGTAATCCGCGCTTCGGCGGCCTCGATGGCCTGCGCAGCGGCGGCCTGCTCGGCGCTGAGACGCTGCGCTTCGCCGCGCGCGCTTGCCGCGACTTTTTCCAGGCGCGCCGTCTGCGCTTCCGCTGCCGCCTGCTCCGCCTGCGCCTGATTGAGCGCCTGTTGAAGTGGCGAAGGCTGCGGTTGGGCGGGTGCGCTCGCCACCACCAGCGGCGTCAGCAGCAAAGCAATGGCGAACCGTCTCATCGCCTATCCCTCGCGATGATAGGGATGGTTCGCAAGGATCGACGTCGCTCGGAACAGCTGCTCGGCAAGCATCGCCCGAACCAGCAAATGCGGCCAGGTCGCGGGGCCAAAGGAGAGCAGCATTTCGGCATGGGAGCGTTCCGTCTCACCATGGCCGTCGGCAGCGCCTATCAGGAAACGGGCCTCGCGCTTTCCATCGTCGCGCCAGCGTTCAAGCTTCTTCGCCACCTGCATCGACGAGAGTGCTTCCCCCCGCTCATCGAGCGCAATCAGAACTGTGCCCGCTGCAGCCTCGGGCATCTTGCCGCCCTTGTCAGGCAGTTCGGAAATCTTCGTCGGCCAGGTGATCCGCTTCATGTAACGCTCGACCAGATCGGCCTCCGGAGAGCGGCCGATCTTCCCTCGAGCGACGATGTGCAGGAGCACCCTACTGCGCGGCGACCGCCGGGCGGAAGGGCCAGGTCACAAGCGTCCTGAACCCGTCGTAAATGGCGCGCGCCGCCTCGGCGATCGCCTGCGGGCGGTTCGATCCGCCACGCGCGAAGATCGCAACCGCAATGCGGTGCCCATCAGGCATGGTGATGAAGCCGACGTCGTCCGCAAGGCCGTTGAGCGTCCCGGTCTTGTGTTCGACCGGGGTTCCGGCGGGCAGAAGCCACTTCATCCGGTTCTTGCCCGTGTGGCACTTGGCCATGACGCCGAGCAGATAATTCCGGCTCGAGGGGCTGATTAGGTCGCCCTTGTAGAGACGCCTAAGCAGCTCGACCATCGCCTTGGGCGTGCTGGAATCGCGCGTGTCCCAGAGATCGCGCTTGTCGGCCAACAGCTGCGCGATCGTCCGGTCGACGCGCACGCCCTGAATTCCGTTGTCGACGAGCCAGCGATGGACGGCATGCGGACCACCGACGTCCTTGAACAGGACGTCTGCGGCCCGGTTGTCGCTGTAGATCAGCATCTTGCCCATCAGGCTGCGAACGGATTCGCCGTGAATCCTGTCGTCCAGCGTCTTCTGGCCGTGATCGACCTGCGAAAGATAAAGAGCCGCGATCGCGACCTTGACCGTGCTCGCCATCGGGAAGGGCGTGTCGCCCTTAATGCTGAGGCTTTCGCCGGTGTTGAGGTCGAGGGCGGCGACACCAACGTCGGCAGTCTTGTCGGCCATAAGCGACTGCAATTGCTGCTCGACGGAGATGAGGTCGGGCGATGCCGCCGCGGTAACCGGAGCGGCAACGAAGGCCGTCAGCGACAATAGGATCGCAAAGAACCGCATCTGCCTCACCCGCGAGCCGCGCTCACATTCGATTCATCGCCAAATGCCCACATTCGTTCCAAATTGTAAAAATTTCTGACTTCGGGACGGAAAATGTGGACGATGACGTCGTCGGCGTCGATCAGCACCCAGTCCGCGGCGGGTAGCCCTTCGATCCGGACGTTCCTCCCAAATTGCTGCTTGATCTTGTCGGCAAGCTTAACGGCCATCGAGGCAACCTGCCGCGTCGAGCGGCCGGAAGCGATCACCATGTGATCGGCAATGTTCGATTTGCCGGTGAGAGGAATGGACACGACCTCCTGGGCCTGGTCGTCGTCGAGCGACTGGAGCACGAGCTTGTGGAGATCTTCGACACTCGCGGGGGGACGCCCGGTCGTGTCTGCGGCTTCAGCGGGATGTTCGGTCAAGTTTTCTCCTGGCGAACAGGGGCATGGCCGAGCGCCCGTGCGAAAGCGCGAGCTTTGGGGATCGGCGATACCAGCTGGGGTCTTGCGCGCGTATTGCGGTCGCGGACGTCGGATCGGGCGGCAGGCGAAGGAAAATGATCGCCGGTGCACTCCACTCCGTCCAGTGACTTGCCTGGCCGGAAGGATGGACAAACCTTCGCAGCCAACCCATCGCGCGCGCCGCGCGGGCCGCTGAATCATAACCGGGCCGGCGAATCACGGCAACCGGCACTTCGCGTACTAAACCCCTCCAATCGCGCCATTTGTGAAAATTTGGCAGGGTGTCGCTTCCGAGCAACCAGATGAAGCGGTGCTCGTGATGGCGTCTCTTCAAACGCCGGACGGTGTCGACCGTGAAGCGCGTGCCTTCGCGCTCCTCGAAATCGCTGACGCGGATGCGCGCTCCGCGGGCCATCCGCCTTGCCCAGGCGAAGCGGGCTTCGAAAGGCGCCATGTCCTTCGCGCCTTCCTTCAGCGGATTGCCCGGTGACACAAGCCACCACACCTCGTCGAGCCCGAGCGCGCGCATCGCTTCGAGGCTGATGCGCCGGTGCCCGCGATGCGCGGGGTTGAAGGAACCGCCGAGGAGTCCGATGCGGGCCATGCCTGTGAACGGCTAGCACGCGGGCACGGCACAGCATAATGTGAGTGCAAGGGGGTTACGAATGGGCGAATTCGACGCGATTGGTGATGCGGTAACCGGCGGGCTGCTGGCGCGCGCCGTCGAGCCGCACGCCGGAGAGGTCGATTCAGGCCACACGCACGAGAAGAATTGCCTGAACTGCGGCACCAAATTGATCGGTCCGTTTTGCTCCGCTTGCGGGCAGAAGGCGCACATCCACCGCTCGGTCCGTGCCTTCTTCCAGGACTTCCTGTCGAGCCTGTTCAATCTGGAAGGGAAGATGTGGCGCACCCTGCCGATGCTGGCATGGCGGCCGGGCGAGATGACCCGCCGCTACATCGCCGGCGAACGGGCGCGATTCATCTCCCCGATTGCACTCTACCTCTTCACCGTCTTTGCGATGTTCGCGGTGCTCAATTTCACGGGCACGCTCGGTGGACACGGCAAGAATCTCAAGAATGACCTTCAGACCGACATCGCCGAGAATCAGACCAAGATAGCGAAGCTAGAGGCCGACCGGGGAACCGCCGTCGCCGCGGGCAAGGACGTCACCAATATCGACCGCAAGATCGCCAAACGAAAGGCCGACATCGCCGAGACCCAGAAGGTAATTAGCGGTCAGGCTTTCTCGACCGGCGATGCCGGCGACGAGACGCCAAGCTTCATTCGCCCGTTCATCGAGAACGCTCGCGACAATCCGGACCTGGTTTCGATGCGGGTTCAGGACGCGGCGTCGAAATATAGCTGGCTGCTAAT
>DASTAU010000069.1:0-4834 GCA_035712425.1 Sphingomicrobium sp. | reverse complement strand
GTTTTTGCCGGTTTTAGCGGCCACGCGCTTTTGACCTCGATTTTGTAGTCGAGATTGCCCCTTCGATATAGTCGATTTGCGCGATACACTCCACCATTAAGTTTCTATTTTAACCTTATTTGTCGCTATCTCTCCGCTCTATAATTTGCTAAGTAATACGCATGGCACTTTCATAATAATGAATTAATAATGTCTCCTGGCTTCACAACGTTACCCGAGTGACCTTCATGCATTCCATTGACGAGCGTCCCGAAATGGCTTCTGAGCCTCACATCAGCGTGATTGGTCTCGGATATGTCGGTCTTCCCCTCGCTGTCGCACTGGCGCACCATTTTTCTGTTACGGGCTACGACATCAGTGCAAGGCGCGTCAGCGAGTTGCGGGACGGCATCGATCAGACGAATGAGATCTCGGGTGAGACCCTGCGCGCAAGCACATTGCGGATCACGAGCGATGAGCGCGAGATTTCAGGTAGCTCCGTCTTCATCGTGACGGTTCCGACCCCGGTTGATTCCGCTAACCAACCCGATCTTGGGGCCGTCCTCGGCGCCTGCAGGACGGTCGGTGGCCGGCTCGGGAAAGGCTCCATCGTGGTCTTCGAAAGCACGGTTTATCCGGGCGTCACCGAAGACATTTGCGGGCCCGCACTCGAAGCTGCTTCCGGCCTCGAAGCGGGGCATGACTTCTATCTCGGTTATTCGCCGGAGCGCATCAACCCGGGGGATCGCGAACACACCATCGACCGGATCACGAAGGTTATCGCCGGCCAGACTCCGGCCGTGGTGGCGATGCTCCGTAAGATCTATGGTGCGCTCACCAACGGCAACGTGTTTGTCGCACGCGACATCAAGACCGCAGAAGCCGCGAAAGTCATCGAAAACGCCCAGCGCGACATCAATGTTGCGTTCATCAACGAAGTGACGATGATTTTTCAGAAGCTCGGGCTGTCGGTGCATGATGTCCTTGATGCCGCCGGCACAAAATGGAACTTCCTGCGCTTCACGCCCGGCCTCGTTGGCGGCCATTGCATTGGGGTCGACCCCTTTTATCTCGCGCATCGCGCGATCGAAATCGGGCATCACCCGGAGGTCATTCTTGCCGGCCGGCAGATCAACGATTCTATGGGGGCATTCGTCGCTCAATGCGTCGACGCGAGGATCAAACCGAAGTCGCGCGTTTTGGTGTTGGGACTGACGTTTAAGGAAAACGTGCCGGATATCCGCAATACGAAAGTCGTGGATATCATCAATTGGCTTAGCGCGGCGGGACACGAGGTCGTCGTCCATGATCGTTTGGCCGATCCTGCCGAGGCGAAGCACCATTACGGGATTTCGCCGCTGCCAACGCTCGACGGGCTTGGCAAGTTCGACGCTATCGTCGGCGCGGTTGCACACTCGGAGTATCGGACATTGTCGGCGGCCTCGCTCGAGAGGCTTCTGACATCAGGGGGATTGGTCGCCGATGTGAAGGCGATCTGGCGCGATCTCGATCTTGCGAAGGGAATACGGCGCTGGGAGCTCTGAACGCCGGGCTCGGTCAGATTTGTGTACGAGAGACCCAGCGCGAAAATGGCAAACCCCCTGGAATTGGCTCATTATCAAGAGGTTGCCAGACCGGTCGCCTAGTCGGGCTGCCGTTCGAGGAGGAGGCAGACATGGTGAAGGTACGACGACGCTCCAGCGGGCCGAGACTTTCTGCGGCTTTGATGTTGGTGGTCGCGCTCGCCGCATGCAACAAGCAAAGCGCTGAGGATTATATCCGTAGCGCACAAACTGCTCGTGCGGCCGGAAATATGTCGGCTGCCATTATCGATCTCAAAAATGCCCTGCAGCTCGAGCCCAAAAACCAGACGGCGCGCTTGCTGCTAGCCCGCTACTACCTGGACATCCCGGATCCGACGGCTGCGCAAGGGGAATTGCTGCACGCGAAGCAGGACGGTGTCGACGTCGCCGCGATTGCGGCGCCGCTGGCCGAGGCCGACCTTATGCTCGGCAGGGCGTCCGAAGCGTTAAAGGTTTCCGACCTTCCCGATGCCGCTGCGCCTGAGCCCAAAGCGAACCTGCTCGGCATGCGCGCACAGGCGCTGACGGCACTCGGCAGAATGGACGAGGCGCACCAGGCGCTCGATGCCGGCGTGAAAACGGACCCGCATTCGGTGGTCGTGCTGACGGCAATGGTTCGCTACGCGCTCGCGACCAACGATATCGACGCCGCGCGCAAGCACCTGGCGGCGGCGCAGAAAGAGGATCCAAAGAGCGCGACGCTGTTCTCGCTGCAAGGCGCCATTGCCTTTCTGATGCAGGATTATGCCGCGTCGGAACAAGCGTATCAGAATATGCTGGCGAGCGCGCCGTGGGGTCTGACGGCGCGGATCGGCCTCGCGCGCGCTCAAATCGCCCAAAATAAGCAAAAGGAGGCCGACGCCAATATCGCCATCGTGCTGAAGGCGACACCGAACAATCCGGTGGCAAATTACGTTGCGGCGATCGTCGCATACCGGGAGGCGCGCTACGCCGAGGCAAAAACCCGCATCCAGCGCACGCTGAGCGTCGCCGGCAACTTCGCGCCGGCGCTTCTGCTCGCCGGGGGATCGAGCTACGCCCTGAAGGAATACGAGCAGGCGAACAGCTACCTCGGTCAATATATTTATCTGGAGCCGAACAATGTCCAGGCTCGCAAGCTGCTCGCGGCGACGCAGGTCGCGCTCGGCCATTCGGGCGACGCCGTCAAGACTTTGCAGCCGGCGGTGGCTAAGGCCGGCGATGACACGCAATTGCTCGCGATGATCGGCGAGGCGTCTGCCCGGAATGGCGATCTTGCAAAGGCCGGCCAATACCTTGCCGAAGCGGTCGAGCGTCAGCCGAACGACCCGGCCCTCAGAACCCAATTGGGAATCACGCGCGTCGCGCTGGGCCAGACCGATGCGGGCATCGACGATCTCGAGCGTGCTCTGCAACAAAATCCGGCGGCCGTCCCGCCCGAAACGGCCCTCTTTGCCACCTATATGCGGAACAAGGATTTCGACAAGGCCCTGGAAGTCGCGGAGCGTCTTATCAAGGCTCATCCAAAAGAAGCCACCGGCTATGACTATGCCGGGCTCGCCGAACTCGCAAAGAACGATGCGGAGGCAGCACGTAAGGCGCTCCTGACGGCGCGCGATTTGAAGCTTGGCGACCCGATCGCCTCCCGCGCGCTCGCGGCACTGGCCGTCCGTGACAAGAATCTGCCGCTCGCAAACCAGTATTATCAGGAAATTCTGAAAGCCAACCCCAAGGACGTTCAAGCCTATATCGCGCTCGCCGCGATCGAGCAGCAGGCCGGGCATGCCGATCAGATTCAGCCAACTCTCGAGAAAGCCGTGGCCGAGAACCCGGATAATCCGGCGGCGCGGCTCGTTCTCGGGCGATACTTTCTGCTCGAGAACAAATTCGAGAACGCGTTCACCGCGGTGCAGCCGGCATTGGCCAAGAGCCCGCGCGATCCGGCGCTTCTCGAGGTTGCCGGGCGCGCGGAGCTGGGAGCAAAGAAGACGGATTCGGCGCTCGGATACTTCAGGACGCTCGCCGAGGTGCAGCCTCAGGTCGCGGCGGCCCACCGCTATCTGGGCGAGGCCTATATGGCAGCTGGGAAACTCGACCTCGCTCTGTCGGAAGCGAAGCGGGCCACCGATCTCGACGCGAAGGATGTGCCTTCGCGCATTCTTCTCGCGCGTATCTATGTGAGCAAGCAAGACTATCCCGAGGCGCAAAAGCTGGTCGAAGGCCTCGCGGCCGCCGAACCCAAGAACGCGAGCATTGCCGAGTTGCAAGGCACGGTCGCTCTCGCACAAAAGCGCCCCGCCGATGCCGTGGCGGCTTACGAGCGCGGCCTCGCCATCGTGGACAATGAGTTTTTCCGCTCGCGGCTTGCAACCGCGCAAGCACAGGCCGGCCATGTCGACCAGGCGGAAAAGACTCTCCTGCCCTGGATCGAGGCGCATCCCGACGACCCTGCAGCGCGCTTGGCCATGGGCGACATTTACGTCGCGGCAAATCGCCTTTCCGACGCGCAGAGCCAGTACGCGGGCATTCTGAAAAAGAATCCCAACGACGCCGTGGCCGAGAACAATCTCGCCTGGACCTTGTCGGAGATCGGCCGCAATTCCGACGCGCTGCTCCACGCGCAGCACGCGGCGGCGCTTATGCCACAATCGCCACAAATCCTCGACACGCTCGGCGTGGTGTTGATGAAGAACGGCAAAAACGACGAGGCGGTCGCCACGCTGCAGAAGGCCGCGGGGACGCAACCCGACGCCAATTTGTCGGTGCGCCTGCACCTCGCCCAGGCGCTCGCCGCAGCCGGGAGGAAGGACGATGCGCGCGAGAATTTGCGCGCAATGCTCGCGACGGGAAAGCCCTTCAAGGAACGGGACGAGGCGGAAAAGCTCCTGAAACAGCTGGGTGGATGACCGCACCGGTCGCCGGTGGCTGGATACGCCCGTCGCTGCCGGACGCCTACATCCGGCATGCGTTAGGGTCTGTACTCGAAACGCGGAGGTGTAATGACTTGGTCGTCATTCCGGCCAAGCGAGCTTTTGCGAGCGCGAGCCGGAATCCAGTGAGGTTGAAGGCTCGGTCCCCTGGATTCCAGGTTCAGCCGCTCCTAGGCTGCCCCCGGAATGATAAATCAATTCGGTTCGGACCCTCGGGCGATGTCTACGCGAGTTGAATCACCGTTTTCTGCCGTCACCCGCGCCCCCGGGCACTTCGTCCCGGGGGTGACCCGCGGATCCATGGGACGACCCGTTCACGCGCTCTTCGCGCGTGAACCCGAAGGGCACGGCCGCAAAGAGCGG
>DASTAU010000068.1:0-8727 GCA_035712425.1 Sphingomicrobium sp. | reverse complement strand
ATCGCGATGCGCGCGCCGATGAACGGAGCAAACGCCATCAACCTCGCCAACACGCCCCTGCTCTTCGTCGGTTACGGAGTGACCGCGCCCGAGCGCAACTGGGACGACTTCAAGGGCCAGGACGTGAAGGGCAAGCTGCTCGTCGAGCTCATCAACGACCCCGATTTCGAGGGTGGCGAGGGCGACTTCGGCGGCAAGGCGATGACCTATTACGGCCGCTGGACTTACAAATATGAGGAAGCGGCGCGGCGCGGCGCGGCCGGCGTCCTGATCGTCCACGAGACCGAGCCCGCCTCCTACGGTTGGAACACGGTCAAGAATTCCAACACCAACACGATGTTCGACATCGTCCGCCCGAATCCTGCCGGTGAGCATCCGCTCGCCGAAAGCTGGATCCAGCGCTCGCTTGCCGAGCAGATTTTCGCTGCTTCGGACCTCAACTTCGACCAGGCGAAGGCAGCGGCGCGCAAGCGCGACTTCCAGCCGATGCCGCTCAAGGCCACGCTCAGCGTCAACGGCCAGGCGCAGGTCGGTACGATTAACTCGCACAATGTCGTGGGCTATCTGCCCGGCAAGAAATATCCCGACGAGACGGTGATCTACTCCGCGCACTGGGACCATCTCGGCATCGGCAAGCCCGACGAGAAGGGCGACACCATTTATAATGGCGCGCTCGACAACGCGACGGGCATCGCCCAGCTGATCGAGCAGGCGCGAGTCTTCGCGCATGAGCCGCGCACCGACCGCTCGATCGTCTTCCTCGCCGTCACCGCGGAGGAAAAGGGCCTGCTCGGTTCCGAATATTACGCCCAGAACCCGCTCTTCCCGATCGCTAAGACGGCCGGCGTCATCAACACCGACGGCGGCGCGATCGACGGGCCGGCGAAGAACTTCACCATCTCGGGCAACGCCAAGCTCGGCTTGCTCGACATGCTGATTGCCGAGGGCAAGAAGCAGGGCCGCTACTACAGCCCCGACCCGCATCCGGAGGCCGGGCACTTCTACCGATCCGACCATTTTTCCTTCGCCAAGGTCGGAGTCCCGGCGATCAGCTTCAGCGGCGGCAACGACCTCGTGAACGGCGGCACCGCGCGCGGCGAAGCCCTCGATAAGGAATATACCGAGAAGCATTACCACCAGCCGAGCGACGAATGGCTGCCGAGCTGGGATTTCACCGGAATGGCCGAGGACGACAATCTGCTCCACAACCTCGGACGCGACCTCGCCAATTCGCGCGATTGGCCCGACTGGTCGCCGGACAGCGAGTTTCGCGCGACGCGTGACCAGACCGCCGGCGATCGCGGCGGTGCTGCCCCGGCGGCTCAGCCTTCCGCGTCCCGGCCCGGCGAGCGCGGTTGAACGAAACCACCGACCGCCGCAAGCGCGACTGGCAGCCGTGGGTGATCCTCGCCCTTCTGGCGGGCGCGCTTGCGGCGGTCGTGTGGCTGAAACACAGACCGGAGCCGGAGCTCGCCAAGCGGACCGCTCAGACCGGTCTTCCGCTCACTCCTGAGCAGCGCTCGGTCGATTTCGTCACCGCCGACCTGACGTTCGACGTCCACCCGAACGACCGACGGCTCGACGGCCACGCGATCCTCGGCTTCGCCGTCAAAGCGCCGATCTCGAGGTTGCAGTTCGATCTCGATCCGGAGCTTCCGATCGGCGCGATCGCTGGGGACGGGCGCGCGCTACCCCGCTCCGCCTGGGCCAACAACGGCGGCCTGGTCACCGTCACCCTTCCCGCCCTGAAGCGCGCAGGGGAATCGCTAACGCTCGCCGTGACCTACGGCGGCCATCCCCACGTCGCGAAGAAAGCGCCGTGGGACGGCGGCTTCGTGTGGGCGACGACCAAAGGCGGACAACCCTGGGTGGCGAGCGCGGTCGAAGGTGAAGGCTGCGACCTCTTCTGGCCCTGTTTCGACAACAGCCTGGTCGAGGTCGGCACCGTCACCCAGCACATCATCGTGCCCAAAGGGCTCGCCGCCCCATCGAACGGCCGACTGCTCGGCGTCGACAAGCTTTCCGACGGCCGCACGCGCTGGAACTGGCGCGCGTCCCATCCGAATAATTACGCCGTCGCCGTCGACGTCGGCCCGTTCAAGGTCGCCCATACCACCTATTACAGCCGGTACGGCAACCGCTTCCCGATCGAATATTGGTACCTGCCTGGCGAGGAACGGCAAGCCGCCTCGCTCCTTGCCGAGATGATCCAGACGGTCGGCTTCTTCGAATCCACGATCGGCCCCTACCCGTGGGGCAACGAGAAGGTCGGCGTCGTCGAAACCCCGCACCTCGGCATGGAGCACCAGACCATCAACGCCTACGGCAACGCCTACAAGGTCGCGCCCGAGGGCTATGACTGGCTGTTCAATCATGAGTTCAGCCACGAATGGTTCGGCAACCAGCTGACCAATGCCGACTGGGACGACATGTGGCTTCACGAGGGGTTCGCGACTTACATGCAGCCGGTCACCCTGCAGTGGCTGCGCGGCCGGATGGCGTACGACGCCGCGATGTTCAAACAGCGCCAGCAGATCGCGAACAAACACCCGATCGTGTCCGGCCGTCACCAGCCGGAGAGCGAAGTTTACGACGGCAAGAGCGGCCCCGGAAACGACATCTATTACAAGGCGAGCTGGATGCTTCACACGCTCCGCTCGCTGATCGGAGACGACGCCTTCTGGAGCGCGACGAGGCGCCTCGTCTACGGGCGTGTCGACCCGCGGCCCGGTAACTTCCAGCCGCGCTTCGGCTCGACCGACGAATTCGTCGCGATCGCCAGCAAGGAATCGCACCGCGACCTCAGCTGGTTCTTCAACGTCTATCTGCGCCAGGCCCACCTTCCACGGCTCGTCAGCTGGCGGCGCGGCGCCACACTTTACCTCCAGTGGAAGACCCCGCGCAGCCTTCCCTTCCCGATGCCCGTCGATGTCGACGTCGATGGCAAGCGCCAGGTGGTGCCGATGAGCAGCGGCAACGGATCGATCGAGCTTCCGAACTGGTACAGCCGCGTGACTCTCGACCCGGATTCGAAAATCCTGCGCCAGTCCGACGAGATCGATCGTTATCGCTCCGACCAATCGAGCAAGAAGCCGTACGGGCCGAGCTGAGGACGACACGAATTGAGCGAAACACTGGAAGCCGCGATCCCCGACGATCTCGACCGCCAGGCCGAGCGGCTGATGCACGAAATTTGCGACCGCGAGCTGACGATCGCGACGGCCGAGAGCTGCACCGGCGGAATGCTCGCCGCGCTTCTCACCGATATCGAGGGCGCGAGCCACGGCTTCGAACGCGGCTTCGTGGCCTACACCGAGGAATCGAAAACCGAGCTCCTCGGCATCGATCCCGACATCCTCAAGCATAACGAGGCCGTCTCGGAGGTCGTCGCGCGCGCGATGGCGGAAGGAGCGCTTACCCGTTCCAAGGCCGACCTCGCGCTCGGGATCACAGGTTTCGCCGGCCCCGCCGGACCCAACCACGAAGAAGGCCTCGTCTACATGGCGTTGGCCCAGCGCGGCCAGCCGACCGTGCATGGCGAGAAGCATTTCGGCCGGATCGGCCGTGGCGCGATCAGGGTCAAAAGCCTCGAAGTGATGCTCGACATGCTGGAGCAGGCGCTCGAACAAGCGTAAGCGGCGCTCCTGCCCTTCAGGACGGAGACGCGATCATGGCCGACCTCATTTTCTATACCAACCCGCAGTCGCGCGGACGGATCATCCGCTGGATGCTCGAGGAGGTTGGCCAGCCCTATGAGACCGAGGTCATCGCCTACGACCAGATCAAGAGCGAGCGCTTCCTGGCGGTGAACCCGATGGGCAAGGTCCCCGCCATCAGGCACCGCGGTCATGTCGTGACCGAATGTGCGGCGATCTGCGCCTATCTCGCCGACGTCTTCCCGGAGGCTGGGCTTGGGCCGCGCGAGGACGAAAAGGCCGATTACTATCGCTGGCTATTCTACGCAGCTGGCCCGGCGGAAGCCGCGTTCTCCAACCGCTCGGTGGGGTGGGAAGTCCCCGCCGACAAGGAGCGGATGTTCGGCTACGGCAACACGGACCGGACCATCGCCGTCCTCGACAAGCTATTTTCCTTGCGCGACTATGTCTGCGGCGACCGCTTCACGGCGGCCGACATCTATGTCGGCTCGCAGATCATGTTCCCGATGCAGTTCGGAATGCTGCCCGAGAAAGACAGCTTCCTGCGCTATCGAGACCGACTGCAGGCGCGCGACGCCTACAAGCGCGCCACCGAGATTGACGAAGGCATTATCGCCGAGATGAAGGCCGCGCAGCCCCAGCCGGCCTGAGCCATAGAAAAAGGGCCGCCCGTTGCCGAGCGGCCCTGCTTCATTCGATTGCGTTCAGCCTACCTGCGGTTGCCCATGAAGCGCAGCAGGAAGAGGAACATGTTGATGAAGTCGAGGTAGAGGTTGAGCGCGCCGATCACCGCGCTCTTCGCCATCGCCTCGCCGTTTCCGGCGACCGCGAAATAGATGCTCTTGATCTTCTGCGTATCGTAGACCGTCAGGCCCGCGAAGACGAGAACGCCGATCGCGCTGATCGCCAAGTTGAGGCCCGGCGAACGCAGGAACAGGTTGATCAGCATCGCGACGAACAGTCCGACCACGCCCATGATCAGGAACGTGCCGACACCGCTGAGGTCGCGCTTGGTCGTATAGCCGTAGAGGCTGAGACCGAGGAAACCCGCGGCGGTCGCGAAGAATGCCTGCGCGATCGACACGCCGGTGTAGACCAGGAACAGGCTCGAGAACTGCACTCCGACCAGGGCCGCATAGACCCAGAACAGGGCTTGCGCCGTTCCAGCCGAGAACCGGTTGATTCCGAAGCTCAGCGCGAAAACGATCGCGAGCGGCGCGAACAGCGCAATCCAGAACAACGGCGTCGCCTGCCCCGTCGCCGGATTGACGATCAGGTTGATGAGGCTGCTGTTCGCGAACAGCATCGCGACGATGCCGGTGAGCAGCACGCCGGATGCCATGTAATTGTAGACCGACAGCATGTACGACCGGAGGCCCACGTCGCGGGCAGCGCGCGGAACACCGACAGTCGCCGTGTTCAGGCCGCCGGTACTCTCGGCAGCGGTGCGCGGGTCATTCCATTCAGCCATTTCGTCTCCTTCGCGTAGGGGCAAAGGGCCCCGTTTCGCTCGTTCAATATATCGTGGATGGCCGATGCGACTTCAAGCGAAACCGGAGGGGCCGTCCCGGACCGCAAGAATAGAGGCCAGTCCTGTCGCCCGGCTTAACTAGGCGGCGGGCCGCGAGAGACGCCGGACTCGAAGCGGTTCTGGCGGACTTTCGGCCTCAATGTTGGCGGCAGGCTGCGGCTCATGGATCGTCATCAGCGAGCTCATCAGGCTTTCGTCCGCGCTCGAGCAGATGCCGAGCACAAGCGCCTCGTCGCAGCCCTCGTCCGCGATGTAGGCGTGGCCCATGTTGGAATCGATGTAGATTCCCTCGCCCGCGTGAAGCGTGACCGGATCGTAGAATTCGGTGTGGACGATGATGCTGCCCTCGAGGACGTGGATATATTCCTCGCCCGAGTGGCGGACGAGATCACCGAACTCGCTCAATGACTTGGCCCTGATCCTGGTGAGGATCGGGATCATCCGCTTCCGGCGCAGCTCGGTGCAGAGGTAATAATAATCATAGTTGGGGGTTGTGACCCGGACCGCATCGTCCTGCCGCCCGATGCTCCGCCGCGCGGTGACGCCCTCTTCGGCGGGCTCGCTCTCGGCGAACAGCTCGGACAGGCGGATGTTCAGCTTCTGGCTGAGCTGGAGCAATTTGTCGTAGGTCAAAGTCAGCCGATCGTGCTCGACCTTGGACAGCGTGGACACCGGGATCCCGCTCTTTTCGCTCATCTCCTTGAGCGTCCAGCCGCGATGACCGCGCAGGTCCTTGAGGATGCGTCCGAGCGTCGGATGATCGCTCACTTTTCACGCCTCCGTAACAAATTTGACAATTTTCTAATCAGGACCATTATGGCTCCATCAGGCTTATATTGGCATCATAAGGCGAGATTGCCCCGTACCGCAACTCGCTGAAATCAGAGGGGGAAAACGGATGCGCAAAGCAGCTGCTTTCATTGCGGCGATTCTCGGCATTGGAGGATTGTCGGTCGCGGTAGCACAAACCACCACCAAGCCTCCGCTCGGTCCCAGTCCCGCGGCTGCGCAGGTTCCGACCCCGCCGACGACTCCGGCTAATCAAGCTGCTCACCCCCTGACCGCCGACGACGTCAACGCGTGGCTCGACGGCTTCATGCCATATGCGATCGCCCGCGGCGATATCCCCGGCGCCGTCGTTGTTGTCGTCAAGGACGGCCAGGTCCTGACCGAGAAGGGCTACGGCTACGCCAACGTCGCCAAGAAGATAAAGGTCGATCCGAAGACCACCCTGTTCCGTCCCGGTTCGATCTCCAAGCTCTTTACGTGGACCGCGCTGATGCAGCAGGTCCAGGCCGGCAAGGTCGACCTCAACGCCGACGTCAACAATTACATCGACTTCAAGATTCCGCCCTACAAGGGCCAGCCGATCAAGGTCATCAACCTGATGACTCACACGCCCGGGTTTGAGGAGGCGGTCAAGGACCTCATTTCGCTCGGGCCGAAAGAGATCCCCTACGACACGCTCCTGAAGCGCTGGGTCCCCAACCGGATCTACGCCCCGGGAACGACCCCGGCTTATTCGAACTATGGCGCGAGCCTTGCCGGCTACATCGTTCAGCGGACGTCCGGCGAACCGTTCGACGCTTATCTCGAGCACCACATCTTCGGCCCGCTCGGAATGACCCATTCGACCTTCCGTCAGCCGCTTCCGGGCAATCTCCAGCCCGACATGGCCGAAGGCTACACGCCGGGCAGCGACAAGCCGAAGGGCTTCGAGTTCGTGAATGCGGCTCCCGCCGGCGCCCTCTCGGCGACCGGGGATGACATGGCGAAGTTCATGATCGCCCACCTGCAGAATGGCACGTACAACGGCGCGCAGATCCTGAACCCCCAGACGGCCATCCTGATGCATTCGCGCGCCAACACGCCGTTCCCGTCGGGCGACGGAATGGCGCACGGCTTCTACGAAACCAACATCAACGGCCTGCACGTCATCGCCCACGGCGGCGACACCGAGGCGTTCCACAGCGACCTTCACCTGTTCCTCGACAAGAACACCGGGATCTTCGTGTCCTTCAACAGCCCGGGCAAGGAAGGCACCGCGCAGCCACTGCGTGACTCCATCTTCGCTGACTTCGCCGACCGCTATTTCCCGGAAGCGCCGGACGCGGTGAAGGTCGATTCGACCAACGCCAAGGAAGACGCCCAGAAGCTTGCGGGCGTCTATTCGACGACCCGCGGCGCGCGCAGCAACTTCCTCGCGGCGCTCGATCTTCTCGGCCAGGAAAAGGTCGGCGTGGATAAGGACGGCAATCCGCTGATCCCCGCCGCCAAGACGCTCGGCGGGCAGCCGCGCAAGTGGGTGCATATCGGCCCGATGACGTGGCGCGATGCGGATGGTCACGACATCCTTTCGGCTCTCGTCAGCGACGGCAAGGCGACCCGCTTCAGCTTCGGCGAGCTTTCCCCGATCATCGATTTCGATCGGACGCCGGGCTACCGTTCGTCGGCCTGGCTCCTCCCGCTGCTTTACTGCTCGCTCGCCATCCTGCTGCTCACCGGCCTGCTGTGGCCGACGCGCTGGCTGGTTCGCCGCAAGTATAAGGCGGAGTTGGGGCTCGATCGCCCGCAGCTCTTGGCTTACCGCTCCAGCCGCATCGCCGCGCTCCTCATCGTCGCGCTTCTCGTAGGCTGGCTGGTGGCGGCGCAGACCATGCTCGGCGACCTCGCCCACCAGGATAGCTTCAACGCCATCCTGATCCCGCTGGAGCTGCTGAGCTTCATCATCTTCATCGGCGGCTTCCTGGTGACGCTCTGGTACGCCTACACGGTGTGGCGGGGCGGGCTTCGGTGGCCGGGCAAGGTGTGGAGCATCCTGCTCGTCATCGCGGCTGGGACGGTCCTCTACATCGGCCTGGTTTTCAAGCTGATCGCGCTCACGACCAACTACTGATGGCGGCTCGGCGGCTCAGCTATCGCGTCGAGACCAAGCATCTCTCGGCGCCGTTCCGGATCTCGGGATTCGTGTTCGAGACCTCGGATGTGCTGGTCGCCAAGCTAACCGATGGCGAATTCACCGGCCGCGGAGAGGCGGCCGGTGTCTACTATCTCGGCGACGATAGCGCGCACATGGTCGAAGAGATCGAGGCTCACCGCAACGTGATCGAGGGCTGCGCCAGCCGCGACGAGCTGCGGGAGTTGATGCCCATCGGTGGTGCGCGCAACGCAGTCGACTGCGCGCTCTGGGACCTCGAGGCGAAGCAACAAGGAACCGACGCTCGCACCATCGCGCGTCTCGACGACACCAAGCCGCTGATCACTACCTTCACGCTCGGCGCCGACGAGCCAGAAGTGATGGCGGAAGGCGCACGCCGCTACGCACACGCACGCGCGATCAAGGTGAAGCTGACGGGCGAGCTGGAGCTGGATATTCGCCGCGTCGCCGCGATCCGCGATGCACGTCCCGACGTGTGGCTCGGCGTCGACGCCAACCAGGGTTTCACGCGAGGTGACCTCGACGAACTCGTCGAGGAGCTCGCCGGCCACAACGTCTCGTTGCTCGAACAGCCGCTGAAGCGCGGCAGCGAAGCCGATCTC
>DASTAU010000067.1:0-8235 GCA_035712425.1 Sphingomicrobium sp. | reverse complement strand
CCGTTCCGCCATTTCGACTGCCGCAGCCACCGAGCGGTGACGTCCCCCCGTGCAGCCGAATGCGACGGTCACGTAACTTTTGCCCGCGGCCCAGTAGCGAGGAATCCAGTCGATGAGAAGCGCTTCGATGCGCTCCATCGTCTGCGACCAGGCGGGATCGGCGGCGAGATATTCGCGAACCGCGGCGTCGGCGCCGGTCAACGGCCGAAGGTCCTCGACCCAATGGGGGTTCGGAAGAAATCGCAGGTCGAACACCAGGTCGGCCGTTCGCGAAATGCCTCGGGCAAAGGCGAAGGAGGCGATTGTCAGGACGGGTTGATCCGAATCGCCACCGTATCGCCGCTTGAGCTCGTCGCCGAGCTCGGCCGGGCTGAGATCCGTCGTATCGAGGACGCTGTCGGCAGCGTTCCGAAGCGGCATCGTCAATTGCCGCTCCCTTGCGATTCCGTCCTCGGCTGGCCGGTCGGGGGCTAGGGGGTGCCGTCGCCGAGTCTCGTCATAGCGACGCATAAGCTCCGTCCCCGAGCAATCGAGGTAGAGGATTTCCGGCTCGACGCCCTCGATCGAGCGCATCAGGGCCGGAAGGCGCTCGGGATCGAAGCCGCGGCTGCGAACGTCCATGGCAACCGCCACTGAGGCGGTCCGGCACTGGCCTTCTCCGTGCACGAAATCCTGCAACAGGTCGGCTGGAAGATTGTCGACGATGTCCCAGCCCATATCCTCGAGCGTGTCGAGGACCGTCGATTTGCCCGCGCCGGACATGCCGGTGACGAGCAGCAGGCGCGGCAGCCGGCGGGGCTGCCCTTCCGCCATCAGAATTTGAGGCCCAGGCGGTCGAGCGCGAGCGCGACCTTCGAAGCGGCGGACGCGGTCATGGCGTCGACCGAAATCAACGGCACGCCAATTCCGAGGATCAGGCGTTCGCGACTGTCGTCGGGCAAGCGCTCTATGTCGCTTCGCAGCTCGACGACCAACGCCACGGGCGTGTCGCCGGCGCGATCGACATCGACGATTCCAATGCCACGAACTTCGAGCTTCCCGGCAATGGTCGGCGGCGCCGTGGCGAGGAGCCGATCGCCCTCCCGCCTGACAATGGTCTGGTCGTCGCTGACCAGGACGAAGCCGCGATCGAGCAGGCGAAGCGCCAGGTCAGACTTGCCCGACCCCGACGGACCAGTGATGAGAACCGCCCTGTCGTCTTTGGCAACGGTGCTTGAGTGCAGGGTCTCAGCGGAGAGGCGAGGACCGACGGGTCGCATCTGGTTCATTCGCGGTCCGCCGCCGGAAGCCGGATCGTGAATCGGGCGCCCGATGGAGCGTCATCGCGGTCGTGCACATCAATCTCCCCGTCGTGGCCTTTCACAATCGCCTGGGCGATAGCAAGGCCGAGGCCGGAATGGCGGCCGAAATTCTCGCCCTCCGGCCTTACTGAGTGGAAGCGGTTAAAGATCGCTTCACGCGCTTCGGGCGGAACGCCGGGGCCTTCATCGTCAATCCGGATTCTCACCTCGTCGCCGACGTGCGCGGCGGCAATCTCGACCAAGCCGCCTGGCGGAGAAAAGCTCACTGCATTGTCAATGATTGCATTAATCGCCCGTGCGAGACGATCCGGCTTGCCCATAACCGCCGCCGTGTCCTTGCGCGGCCTCGCAAAAGCGATGCGCGCGTCCCCCTTTTCACGGCGGGTTTCCCACCCGGACACGATCTGCTCGATCAACCGGCCGAGATCGACACGCTCGAAAGTTGCCCGGTGAAGCTCGGCATCGGTTCGCGCAGCTTCGCTGATGTCGTTGATGAGGCGATCGAGCCGACCGACGTCTTCCCGAGCAATCGTCATCAACCGCTGGCGAAGCTCGGCGTCCTTGACTGTGCTAAGTCCCTCCACGGCGGACCTGAGCGAGGCGAGGGGGTTCTTGAGCTCGTGGGTGACGTCGGCGGCGAAAGCTTCGATATTGTCGATCCGCTGCCTCAGCGACTGGCTCATGTCCGAGACTGATCGCGCAAGAAGACCAATTTCGTCCGTTCGGGAGGGTAGGCGCGGGACGTTGACCTCTCGCGATCGGCCGAGGCGAACCCGGTGGGCCGCGATCGCCAGTCGGCGGAGAGGGCGAGCAATGGTTCTCGCCAGGAACAAGGACAGGAATACCGAGATTGCGACCAGGAGAACCATTGCGGCGCCGATGACCCGGCGCTGCCTTCGGACTGTTCGGGTGAAGGCCCGGTCGTTGTCGGTCGCGAGCAATATGTCGCCATCGAACGGGACCGCGGCAGAGATGACGGGGGTGAGGTCCGGCGCATTGCGGACGGCCGTCACTGTCTTGCCCGTGCGCTTGGCCGCCAGCGCTTCCGGCCAGGCCTGCACGCGATCGACCGGCGGTTCGACGAATTCGTCGAGTGGCGCGGCGCCGACGATTGCATTGAAGCCCCGATCGAGGGCTCGGGCGACATCCTTCGTCCATTTCTGGGTGTTCGGGTCCTTGAGCTCGTAGGTCGGTCCGGTGAGACTCCAGCTATCGGCGAGAAGGCGGCCATCCGGCGCGTACAGGCGCATCCGGCTGCCGGTCGACTTCGTAACCTTCGCAAGAATCGCCGCGCGATCTTCCGGGCCGGCGGCTTCCATCGCAAGCGCGGTCGCGGTCGCTTCGATCCTCGTCTGGCGAACCCTCTCCCTGCTCAGCCTGTGGCGAAACAGGTCGAGATAGACCGTGCTGAGGATGACCAGCAGGAGCGTGAGGATGTTCACCGCGAGTATGCGGTGGGTGAGAGTCCATCTGCCCGACCAGCTCAGCTGGAGATCGGGGGGCTCACTGTTCGTCGAATCTGTAACCGACGCCATAAAGGGTCTCGACTGCATCGAACTCAGGATCGGCGCTACGGAACTTGCGCCGGATTCGCTTGATGTGGCTGTCGATGGTGCGGTCATCGACGTAGACGTCGTCGTTATAGGCGACGTCGAGCAATTGGTTTCGCGTCTTCACCACGCCCGGACGTTGAGCGAGCGCTTCCAGGATCAGGAATTCGGTCACCGTAAGGCTAACGTCCTTGCCGTTCCATCTCACCTTATGGCGCGCGGGGTCCATTACCAAACGACCTCGTTCCAGCACGGCCGGCTCCGGCTCCGAGGCGGACGCGATTGCCTCCCCGCGCTCCAGTTCCTGCCGGCGAAGGATCGCCCGGATTCGAGCAATGAGAAGCCGCTGCGAGAAGGGTTTTGAAATATAGTCGTCGGCTCCCATCGCCAGTCCCAGCGCCTCGTCCAGTTCATCGTCCTTCGACGTCAGGAAGATGACGGGCATCGCGCTGAACTCGCGCACTCTGCGGAGCAGCTCCATTCCGTCCAGGTTCGGCATCTTTATGTCAAAGACCCCAAGGTCAGGGGGATTGTCCCCGATTGCTTTCAGCGCCAGCGCGGAATCCGAATAGACGCGCGTCACGAACCCTTCCTGCTGGAGGGCGATTGAAACCGACGCAAGGATGTTGCGGTCGTCGTCGACCAGCGCGATCACCTGATTCATCCGCTGCTCGTTTGCCGCCTCTTCCGCTTTCGCAGAATGGCTTAAACAGCGCCAAGCAGTGAAACAAGGCGCGCCGAGCCGTTTTGACCCCGCAAGGGTTTCGGCGTTATAGGCTCGCTCACGCATACGCGAATGCGGCGGCAGGCCCCACCGGTCGCCGCCGCTTTTATTATCGACGGAAAGGAAAGACTGTCAGTGACGGACCGGGTGCCGCGTCGCGGCCTTGATGCGCTGGGTATCGTAACGGGCGCAGAAATCTTCTGGAACCTCACCACCGCGCCGCTCGTGGAGCATGCCGTTCGCCGAGGCGAGGGCCTGCTCGCCAAGGACGGACCGCTGGTGGTTCGCACCGGAAAGCACACCGGCCGAAGCGCCCAGGACAAGTTCACCGTCAAGGATTCGCTGACCGAGAATGTGATCTGGTGGAACAACGGCAACAAGCCGATGGATCCGGCAGCATTCGATCGCCTCTACGACGATTTCATGCTGGCGCTGGCGGACAAGGACCAGCTTTACGTCGCCGATCTTTATGGCGGATCGCAGCCCGAGCACCGGGTTCGCGTGCGGGTCGTCAATGAGCTCGCCTGGCACAATTTGTTCATCAGGACCTTGCTGGTCCGCCCGGAGTCCGACGAGCTGCCCGGCTTCGACCCGGAATATCTGATTATCGACCTTCCGAGCTTCCGCGCCGATCCCGAGCGTCATGGCAGTCGCAGCGAGACGGTCGTTGCCGTCAATTTCTCGAAGAAGATCATCCTGATCGGCGGCACCTCCTACGCGGGCGAGATGAAGAAGTCGGTGTTCGGGCTTCTGAACTTCATTCTTCCGCCGCAGGGCATCATGCCGATGCATTGCTCGGCGAATATCGGGCCGAAGGGCGACACGGCTGTCTTCTTCGGTCTTTCGGGCACGGGCAAGACGACCCTTTCCGCTGACCCGAACCGCACGCTGATCGGCGACGACGAGCATGGCTGGTCGGATACCGCCGTCTTCAATTTTGAAGGCGGCTGCTACGCCAAGATGATCCGGCTGTCGGCGGAGTCCGAGCCCGAAATCTACGCCACCACCAAGCGCTTTGGCACGGTTCTCGAGAATGTCGTGATCGACCTCGAGACCCGCGAACTCGACCTTGACGATCCGAAGTTCGCGGAGAATAGCCGCGGCGCCTATCCGATCGACTTCATTCCGAATTCGTCAGCGGACAACCTCGGGCCGGTCCCGAAGAATGTCGTGATGCTCACTGCGGACGCCTTCGGTGTCCTCCCTCCGATCGCGAAGCTGACGCCCGAGCAGGCGATGTACCACTTCCTCTCCGGCTACACCGCAAAGGTCGCCGGTACGGAGATCGGGGTCACCGAGCCGCAGGCGACCTTCTCCACCTGCTTTGGCGCACCGTTCATGCCGCGGCATCCGTCGATCTATGGCAACCTGCTCAAGGAGCGGATCGCGAAGGGCGAAGTCGACTGCTGGCTGGTGAACACCGGCTGGACGGGCGGAAAGTTCGGCGTGGGCAAGCGCATGCCGATCAAGGAAACGCGTGCGCTTCTGAACGCTGCGCTCGACGGCAGCCTCAAGAACGCTGAGTTCCGCAAAGACCCGAACTTCGGCTTCGAAGTTCCGGTTGCGGTGCCGGGCGTCGACGTCAAACTGCTCGACCCGCGCGGCACATGGTCGAACCCGGCGGAATATGACGCGATGGCCGCGAAGCTCGTCGACTTGTTCGTCGAGAATTTCGCGCAATTTGCTGACGCCGTCGACGAGGGGGTCCGCCAGGCAGCGCCGAAGGTGACCAACGGGCAAGCCCAGCAACAAGCGCAAGCGCCCGCCACCCAGACGACGACAGCTTAGGCCCGATCAGCGGTCGGGCCCTCCCAAAGGACCCGATCGATGACCGGATTTGACCCACGGCTTTTCCACACCGATGCCGAGATCGCGCACCTCGGCGAAGGCCTTCTCGCGTGCACATTGGAGCGGGCTGAGTGGACGCATGAAGCTCACCTCGGTGCGACGACCTATCTTTTGCTGAAGCGCCGTGACGTTGACCTGGACACCGAGCTTCCGGGCATCATCCGGTGCTTCAACGAGAGCGTCGGCGGCGTGAACAGCGATGGCGAAGGCTATCACGAGACGATCACTCGCGTGTTCTTGCATGGCGTGCGCCTGTTTCTCGAGGGGGCTGACTTACGCAAACCACTTCACGATCTCGTCAACGAATTGCTGCTCTCGGCCATCGGAAAGCGCGACTGGCCGCTCCGCTTCTATTCGCGGGAGCGCATCTTCTCCGTCGAGGCACGACGGCACTTCGTCGAACCCGACCTGCAGGCGCTACCTTGACGGGCAGGATGTGGGCGGGAAGGAAGCTTAGGGGGAGGGTTCGAGCATGAAATTGCTGGTGCGTGTCGGTGCTGTCTTTTTGGCGACAGCTATTGTCTGCTCTCCCGTA
This sequence comes from Sphingomicrobium sp., assembly GCA_035712425.1. Classification (GTDB taxonomy): domain Bacteria; phylum Pseudomonadota; class Alphaproteobacteria; order Sphingomonadales; family Sphingomonadaceae; genus Sphingomicrobium. Next base: position 2,277 of record DASTAU010000067.1, on the reverse strand, counting down.
GTCGCGGCTCCTACGAAGCAGACGCCCACCAGCGCCGATGCTCGGCTCAAGGCGCTCTACGGGGGCTATGCCGCCTGGGACGCCAAGGAATCCGGTTATTTCGAGAACAGCCGCGGAGAAGTGGAGAGCGCCGGTTACCTGCCGCACGTCGATGCCGCGTCGCAGTTGCGTCGCTCGGCACATCTTCAGGACTTGCTCAACCAGCTGAACGCGATTCCGACGGCTCAGCTTTCTCCTGAGGAACAGGTTAATGCCGCGGTGTTCCGGACCCTGCTCGAAAACCAGGTTGCCGACGCGCATTTCCGCACCTGGGAAATGCCGTTCAACAGCGATAGCTCCTTCTGGACCTATCTCGATTCCTCAAAACAGTTCGACGACGTCGCCGGCTACCGCAGGTATATCGCCCGAATGCGGGAGATCCCGCGCTACTTTGACGAGCAGATCGCCAACATGCGCGCGGGGCTGGCTCGGGGTTTCAGCGTTCCGAAAGCGACGCTCAACGGTCGAGACCAGTCGGTCGCGACCTTCATTGTCGATGACCCCGAAAAGAGCAGCTTCTACAAGCCGTTCGAGTCGTTTCCTTCGAACATTCCCGCGGCAGAGCAGCAAGCGCTGCGGACGGAAGCGAAAGCGGCGATTCAACAGTCGGTCATGCCTGGCTACCGCAAACTGCTCGCTTTCATCCGCGACGAATATATCCCGCGTACGCGAACCACCATTTCGGCCCACGATCTGCCGGATGGGGACGCCTTCTACCGGGCGCAGGTGCGTGAATATACGACGACCGACATGACGCCCGAGCAGATCCATCAGCTCGGCCTGCAGGAAGTCGCGCGGATCAACGGCGAGATGGAAAAGACGATGCGGGAAAGCGGGTTCAAGGGCGCGATGCCCGAGTTCCTCGATTTCCTGAAAACCGACCCGCAATTCTACGCCAAGACACCGGACGAGCTGCTCGGCGTCTCATCCTACGTCGCCAAGCGGGTGGACGGCGTGATCGGGCAGCATTTCGGGCTGCTTCCGCGTCATCGCTTCGGCATTATTCCCGTGCCGGACGCACTGGCCCCCTTCTACACCTCCGGGCGGGGCGGCCTCGAGAATTGCATGATGAATACCTACGACCTTCCGGTCCGCCCGCTCTACAACATCCCGGTGCTGACGCTTCACGAGTGCGAGCCGGGGCACAGCTTCCAGGCGGCGATATCCCTGGAACAGAAGAACCTGCCGGCCTTCCGCCGCAACCTCTATTTCTCAGGCATGGGCGAAGGCTGGGGTCTCTACAGCGAGTGGCTTGGCGATGAACTCGGCATTTACCGCACGCCGTACGAGAAATTCGGTCAGCTCAGCTACGACATGTGGCGCGCGGCGCGCCTCGTCATCGATACCGGAATTCACCAGCAGGGTTGGTCGCGCCAGCAGGCGATCGATTACTTGGCAAGCCACACGGCGCTGACCCAGCACGAGGTCGAGACGGAGGTCGATCGCTATATCAGCTGGCCAGGACAGGCGCTCGCTTACAAGATCGGGGAGTTGACGATCCTCCGCCTGCGCAAGGAAGCGGAGACGACGCTAGGTCCCAAGTTCGACGAACGGGGCTTCCACGACACGATCCTCGCTCTCGGATCGGTGCCGCTCAATGTGCTCGAGAGCCAGATGCACGCCTGGATTCGCCGACAGGCTACTAGCGCGGCGGGAGGGCGTGCTCCGGCTCGACCTTGAGGCAATTCCCCTCGACGTCCACGATTCGGACCCGATCGCCGGCCGCCGCGGGACCGCCGCGCGCGGACCAGACGCTGTCTCCAACACGAACCCGGCCGCCATTGGCATCGACAGGCTCGACCACCACGACCACCTTCCCGAGCATTCGCCTGACCCGATCGTTGAGCAGGGGATCGCTGCTATAGTCGTAGCGATACGAATAAGCGTAGCGCCCGCCCACTCGAGCCGACAGGAACGCGAGGATCGAGAAAATCGCGAGCTGCGCGGCGACCGGGATGCCCACGAGCATGCTGACCAGCCCCGTTGCGATCGCCGCCCCGCCGATGAAAACCAGGAAAAACCCTGGCGCGATGAGCTCGGCGATCAGCAGCAATACGCCGCCGATCAGCCAAAGCCATTCGAAGTCGAAGGGAAGCCCGTCCATTCTTATGATTTAGGAACGCTCGGGACGGATTTCGCCTTTGGAGGGGCGCCCGAACCGCCGACGGCTTCCTTCGCAAGCTCGGCAATGCCGCCGAGCGTGCCGATCAGCTGGGTCGCCTCGACCGGGAAGAGGAT
>DASTAU010000066.1:0-9057 GCA_035712425.1 Sphingomicrobium sp. | reverse complement strand
CTGATTGCCGCTCTGATCGCCGTTGCGTGCATTGGCGCTCTGTCGAGCGTCGGCACCAACCTCAGCGCCAAGTTCAACACTGTTGCGACGAACCTGAAGTAAGGCTCGTTCTCAGTACGAATGATTGGGCGGCGGCGCCTTGGGCGCCGCCGCTTTTTCTTTGCCTGAAATAGACGGTGGTTGTCCGCCTGGGGCGACATTGTCGATGCGCGTCGAGACGTCGCACGGACCCTCGGAAAGATCGGTCAGCTCGCCGCCGGAGACAGCTGTCAGCGATCCCGGCGAGTCCAGACTTCGATGGCGCCGGCACGAGCTGCCGGACGATAATTTAACATGGTCCGCCGCACTCGCGGGTCGTCGCGCAGCCATGCAAGCTGCGGCCGGGAATCTACCAGCACGACATCGGGCCGCTCGCGCTCCACGTCGTTAGCGAATGCATCGATGTCCGCCTGATACCAGCGAAACAGTTTGGACCTAGTCTCGCCGCGCGCATTGGCGAGCTCGTCGTGCGCTCCATCGGCAATGAACAATGCCGCGCGCGAACCGGCCCAGCGGCCGCCAACATTGCGAACCAGCGGGTGACCGGTGAGGAGATCGGGGCCGAGCGTAATGACGCTGGGCCGAGGCGGAGCCACGCGGGCCACGGCCTGCGCGAGCCCGGGGACGGGGCGAATGGAGGCCATTGCATAGAGCTGCGTCGCGGCGAGTGTCGCCGTTGCCGCCAAGAACAGTGCGCGACGAGCGCGGGCCATGGAAACATCCACGATCAACAGGGTCAGTCCGACAAACCCGAGCGCCATTCCCGGAAGAGCATGATTGAGCCATCCTTTTCCCTGGATGATTCCGGCTGCTGCAAAGCCGACGCTGCCAATCAGGAACATGGCGGGAAGTGCAGGCATTCGGCCTGGGCGAAGCGCGAACACGATCGCACAAATCGCCAGCGGGATCGTGAGCACGGGGTTTTGCAGAATGGCTGTCCAAGGCTCGCGAAGCGGCAGGTAAACCTCGGAAAGGATGGGCAGCAGCTTCAGATATTCAGGGGTGACGAGCGCGACCGCGGTCGCGTAGATCGCCAGGACGGCAAATCCGGCCAATGCGCCCGGAATGATGGCACGCAGGGCTCGCCCCCGATAACAGGCGAATAGCGCGGCCGGCACGATCGCAAGCAGTAAGTGCGGTTTGATCGCTATAACCAGGCCGGCCGCGACGCCGGTCGTCAGTCGCGATATCAGCGACAGCGCGCGACCCTCGGAGATAACAGCGAGCGCCGCGAGAGACGGGAAAGCGAGCAGCAGCGCAGCATGTTCGCGCTGCGCAAAAGTGCCGAGCGGCAGCACGAGGGCCGTGAAGGCGACAGCGGCAATCAGGACCGTGGCGTTCGGCGGTTGCCGCAGACGCTCGCTAATTCGAAGCGTCGAGACACAGGAAAGCAGACCTGCCCCGATAAAGGTCCCGGCGACGACCGCCTCCGCATGCAAATGAAGCAGCTCGGCAATCCAGACCGCGGGCGTGTAAAGCCAGATCGACGCCGGTGGATTAACTTCGATCACATCCGTGTAGATGCGCGCGCCGGCGAGCATCTTCTCGTTCACCGTGATCAACCATGAAACGTCGCAGTCGATTGGGGTCAGGAACGACTGTGCGAGCGCGCCGATTGCCGCCGCCGCAATGCATATCAGCAGCGCGGGCGCAAATCGTGGAAGCGAACCGGTACGCGAAGTTTCGGCGAGCGTTGCCATACGGTTCACTCTAGATTGAATGCTCTAAGGGTCCATTAACCGTGTCGGGAAGATCGCGGCCGCGAAACATAGGAAATTAACCGCCCTGGGCGTATCTTCCGCTTCAATGGCTACGGTTATTCCCTTCGAGGAGCGTGCAGTTGCGCATTTGCGCGAACGGCTCGGCGAGGCGCGGGAAGCAAACGAGGACCTCATCGCTTTTGCCCGCGGCCATTCGGGCGCGGTTGCCTCAATTCACGAAGCGGTGCTTGCCGGCATCGAAACTGATAGCGTCGAGGGGCTCCTTCACGTCGTCACTCAGGAATGGCCGCTGATCCTCGGAATCGACGCGGTGGCGCTGTCGCTGATCGTCGGCGACAAGGGTTTCCGCGCCGATGGCAGTGGCATCCACATGGTGGATCCGGCAATCCTGCGGCGATCAATCGATGGCATCGACGGCGTCGAGATGCGCAAGGTCGATCGTGGGCACCCGCTGTTTGGGCCCGCCTGCGATCTGATCCGCGCCGAAGCCTTGATCCGGATCGAATGCGGGCAGGCGCTTCCTGTTGGGCTCCTGGCCCTTGGTCAGCGGGCCGAGCTGAGCCTGGATGCGCGCCATGGCTCCGAATTGCTGATGTTTCTCGGGCGAACGCTTGCGGTTATGATCCGCAAGTGGCTGACGAACCCCCAAGCCTAGCTCACCCGGCAGCGGCGCTCGTCGCGCACTGGGCTTCCCATCTCAAACATGACCGCCGCCGCAGCGCGCATACCGTTCGCGCTTACGTCGCGACCGCGCACCGCCTGATCGATTTCCTGGGACGGTACAGAGGCGGGGACATTGCTCCTTCAGGCCTGCTCAATCTGGGAGCGGCCGACCTCCGCGCTTTTCTCGCTGACCGACGCGCGAGCGGGTTGGGGGCGTCATCAGCGGCGCGAGAGCTCTCGGGCGTTCGCGCGTTCCTGACCTACGCGGCCGAGCAGCAGGGGCATCAGGCGCAACTCCCACGCACTCGCGCTCCGAAGCGACCGCGAACCCTCCCCAGGCCTGCGGCGCCGGATGAGGCGTTGGACCTCGCCGAGAATGCTGCCGAAGCCGCAAGCACGCCATGGATTGGGGCACGCGACCTAGCGATTCTACTCCTTCTCTATGGCGCCGGACTCCGCGTCGCGGAGGCCCTGTCGCTCAGTGCGGCGGTGCTGCCGATCGGCCAGACGCTTCGAGTGACCGGGAAGCGCTCGAAAACCCGCGTCGTGCCGATCGTTCCGGCGGTCCGCGAGGCGATCGACGATTATGTGCGACGATGCCCCTATCCGCGTCGGGGCGACGTTCCTTTGTTCGTCGGGGCGAGGGGAGGGCCACTCAATCCCGACCTGGTGCGGAGAGCGGTGGCGGCAGCGCGACGGCGGCTTGGTCTGCCCGATACGCTGACTCCTCACGCGCTTCGGCACAGTTTTGCGACACATCTGCTGGCGCGCGGCGCGGATCTCAGGGCTCTCCAGGAATTGCTGGGCCACGCGAGCCTGTCGTCGACCCAGATTTATACGGCGGTGGACGCGGCGCGCCTTCTCGACGTTTATCGCCACGCCCACCCCCGCGCCTGAGCAGAGGCCCAGTCCGTGCGGCGGACACATGCCGCACGAGGAACGCAAACCATTCGTCGCGGCGCGCCGACTAGTGGGGCAGCCAGCGTTCCGCGACGGGGAAACTGGTACGGCAGGCGGGTAAACCGAATGCTAAATATCCATTGTGGATCAATGCGTTGCCAATGCAATTCAATCCAAAATGGATAAGATTAGCGGGCGGCGATCTTCCGCTCGATCGCTTCCCAAATCAGCGCCGGGGTGTCCGATCCATTGAACTGATCGATCGCTACAATTCCGGTCGGCGATGTGACGTTGATCTCCGTCAGCCATCGGCCTCCAATCACGTCGATGCCGACGAACAACAGGCCCCGCTTCTTGAGTTCCGGACGGAGGGCCGCGCAAATTTCGTCTTCGCGCTCGGTCAGCTCAGTCTTCGCTGCCTTGCCGCCGACCGCGAGGTTGGAGCGGATTTCGCCCTCTCCCGGGACACGATTGATCGCGCCCGCCACCTCCCCGTCGACAAGCACGATCCTCTTGTCGCCCTCGGCGATTTCGGGGAGGAACTTCTGAAGGACATGAGGCTCGCGATATGTCCGGTTGAACAGCTCCATCAGGGAGGCGAGGTTGCGGCCGTCGTTTCCGATGCGGAAGACCGAGCCTCCGGCAAAGCCGTGGAGCGGCTTGATGACGATCTCGTTCTGGTCGGCGAGGAATTTCCGCGCCAGGCCAATAGACCGGGTCACCGCCGTCGGAGGCATGAATTGCGGGAAATTCAGCACCCAGATTTTCTCGGGGGCATTGCGCACGCTGGCTGGGTCGTTGACCACCAGAGTCTCGCTCTGGATGCGCTCGAGCAGGTGCGTGGCGGTGATATAACCGAGGTCGAACGGCGGATCCTGGCGCATCAACACGACATCCACATCGCGACCGAGGTCGAGGATGCGGGGGTCGCCGAACTTGTAATGATCGCCGGCGACGCGCTGCACGGTTACGGGGTAGCCCATGGTCCAGACCCGGCCTTCGGCGAGGCTGAGGTCCTCAGGCGCGTACCAGTAGAGCTCGAGACCGAGCTGCTGTGCCTTCAGCATGATCGCGAAGGTTGAATCGCCCGCAACGTTGATCCGGTCGAGCGGATCCATCTGCACGGCGACGCGGAGCGGCATGGCAGGGCGCCTAATTCAGCAGTGGAGCTTTGTCACCCTTGCCACACGTGGGCGAGATGCCTCGGCCATCGGCCGGGAACGATGAACAGCGCGTCGATGCGGACAGAGTCGCCATCCCGCATGTAGCGCGGTGTCAGGCGCTCCGCCGCGACGACCACGCGCCGAAGCCGCCAGTCATCGAGCGCGAAGGCCGCGGAAGCCTTGGTGGCACGTGCTTTCACCTCGACGAAGGCGAGGGTCCTGCCGCGGCGAGCGACGATATCGACTTCGCCTCCGGGCACGCGTGCGCGACGGGCGAGTATCCGCCAGCCTTTTAAGCGCAGGTACCAGCAGGCGAGCGTCTCGGCCCCGCGCCCGCGCTTCTCCGCCGCCTCGCGGTTCATTTCGAACGCTCGAGCGCTCGCGCGTAGGCGCGCTTCCGCGGAATGTTCAGCTGTTCGGCTACTTCCGCTGCAGCTCGTGAGGGAGAGAGTCGAGTGAGAGCCTCATCCAACGCGGTGTCCAGGTCATCATCGCTCGCCGTTGCGGCTTCGCCCGGGGGCGCCACCACGATAACGATCTCCCCCTTCGGCGGTGCGTCCGCATAGCGTTCGGCAAGCTGCCGAAGCATGCCGGTCACGCATTCTTCGTGAAGCTTGCTTATTTCGCGGGCGACGGCCGCTTCGCGCGGGCCCAATCCTTCCTCGAGGGCAGCGAGTGTATCGGCGAGCCGAGGGCCGCTTTCGTAGAAAACCAGCGTTGCTCTGACCGCCGCGATATCGGCGATCGCGTCGGCCCGCGCCTTCGCCTTGGCGGGAAGGAAGCCGAGGAACAGAAACCGGTCGGTCGGAAGCCCTGCTAGCGTGAGTGCAGCGATTGCTGCAGACGGCCCGGGAATGGTGTGCACCGAGTGTCCGGCAACCCGGGCGGCCCTGACCAGTTTATATCCGGGATCGGAGATCAGCGGCGTTCCGGCATCGCTCACGAGCGCAATTGCCTTGGTGCCGAGCATTGCAACGATGCCCTGACGTTCTTCGTCGCTCGAATGATCGTCGTATCGGCTCATCGGCACTTTCGCGCCGATATGGTGCAGCAGCTTGCCGGTAACCCTTGTGTCCTCAACCAAAATGCGATCAGCGGCACGAAGCGCATCGGCAGCGCGCGGGCTGAGATCGCCGAGATTTCCGATCGGAGTCGCGACGATGTGCAGACCCGGGGGCAATAACTCACTCATGTGAGCGGATTAACCTCTTCCAATTCAACCGAAAAAGAGTCATCGTGGCGACTTCTCATCTGCCTGGGGAGAGGTTGATGATTGCATTAGTGGGTGCTTCGGCACTCGTGCTTGCGGCGCTTCAGGCGTCGATTACCGCGCCGACGAGCGCGTTTCGCGGCTGTCTCCACGATGCGGCGGCCAAGGCCACAAGCGACAAGGTCAGCGCTGACACGATCGAGACTTACCTGCGCAACGCCTGCACAGTCCAGATGGGGACGCTGAAACAGGCGCTGGTCGAGTTCCGACTCAAGAATGGCATGGGCAAGAAGGCTGCCGCTGACGACGCCGAAATGACGATCGACGACTATGTCTCGACGCCCGCGGACAACTACAAGTTCATGGCCGAGCAGAACGCACCTAAGAAGCCGCCAGCAGCGGCTGCGCCGGCTCCGCCAGCGACTCCGGCCGCCACTCCAGCTTCGCAGCCGCATCGGTAATTCTCGCATGGTCTCTGGCGACGATTTCGCCGAGAATATGGTCGAGCACCAGCCGTCCGGCGGCGGTTAGTCTGATTCGCGCGCCGCTTCGCTCGAGATGAGCTGAACCGACCAACCGATCGACGCGATCCCAATCGACAATGTCTGCAAGCCCAAAGCGCTCGGCGATCGCTTGAGGATCGACACCCTCACGAAGTCGCAGCCCCATTACCAGCGCCTCATCCGCGGCTTCTAACGAGGAAAGAGGAGCCTCTTCCGAGATTCCGTGACCGTTGCGGGCAAGCGCGGAAAGGAAATTCTCGGGCTTGCGGTGGCGGACGGTTCGCTTGCCCAGGCGACGTCCATGAGCTCCCGGCCCGATGCCCGCATAATCGCCGTATCGCCAATAAGTGAGGTTGTGCCGGCTTTCCTGTCCGCGCCTGGCATAGTTGCTGATTTCGTAGCTCGGCATTCCGGCCTCTGACGTCATCGCGTCGGTCAGTTCGTAAAGGGCCGCCGCCGATTCTGCATCGAGCGGTTCGAAGTCGTGGCGCGCGACCATGCTGGCGAAGCGCGTGCCGGGCTCTATGGTGAGCTGGTAGAGCGAAAGATGTTTGGTGCCGAGGCTCAGCGCTTGCGCGAGCGTCGTCGACCAACTGGCCTCGGTCTCGCCGGGAAGCGCGTAGATCAGGTCGAAACTGACGCGGCGAAAGCTTCTCTGCCCGATCTCGAGTGCCCGGAACCCTTCGCGTGCCGAATGCGCGCGGCCGAGGAAGCGCAGCGCATTGTCGTCGAAGCTTTGCAGGCCGAGCGAAAGGCGATTGACACCCGCGTGTGAGAGATCGGCGAAGCAATCTGCCTCGACCGAGTTGGGATTGGCTTCGAGAGTGATCTCGATATCCGATGCCGGCGTCCAACGCCGCACCGCTGCGTCGATGATCGCTTCGACCGTTGCCGGGTCCATCAACGATGGCGTGCCGCCGCCGAAGAAGATCGAGGTCAGCGTGCGATCCGGGAGCAAGCGGGCTTCGTGGGCGAGGTCGGCCAGCAGCGCATCACGCCAGGCATCCTGGTCGATGCTGGCGCGGACATGGCTGTTGAAATCGCAATAGGGGCATTTGTTGACGCAGAACGGCCAGTGGACGTAAAGCGCGAGCGGTTCGCCGTTCATTCCTTCAGCGCCTCGATCAGCTTGCGGAACGCTTCCGCGCGGTGGCTGATGCTGTGCTTGAATTCGGGATCGAGCTCGCCGAACGTCTGGTCGTGGCCTACCGGCACGAACATCGGGTCGTAGCCGAATCCCCGTTCTCCGCGCGGCGGCCACACGAGGATTCCGTCGACGCGGCCGTCGAACGTCTCCGCCTGACCGTCATTGGGCCAGGCGATCGCAAGCGAGCAGGCGAAATGCGCAGCCGGGGCGGCATCGGGCTCGGTCGCTTCGACCTCGCGCCAGACCTTTTCCATCGCATGCATCCAGTCGCGCTTGCCCTCGGAGTCCTCCGCCCAGCGCGCCGAGAAGATACCCGGCCGTCCGTGGAGCGCGTCGACGCACAGGCCGCTATCGTCGGCCAGGGCTGGAATGCCCGACAAGTCCGCAGCCTCGCGGGCCTTGAGGTCGGCATTGTCGGCGAAGCTGTTGCCGATCTCCTCGGGCTCGGGAAGGCCTAGCTCCTCGGCGCCGACGCACTCGATTCCGAGCGGCTGCACCAGCGCAGCAATCTCGCGCAACTTGCCGGGATTGTGGGTCGCGATGACCAGCTTGTCCCCGATCGGCCTCATGCGCCGGCTGCCTTCAGCTGCGCCTGGAAAATCTCCGAGCAGCCGATGCGCGCGAGGCGGAGCAACCGAAGAAGTCCCTCCTCGTCGTAACATTCGCCTTCCGCGGTGACTTGCGCTTCGACGATCGATCCGTCGGCTGTCAGCACGAAATTGCCGTCGCATCCGGCTTGGCTGTCCTCTTCATAATCGAGGTCGAGAACGGCTGTGCCATTGTGGATTCCGCAGCTGACGGCTGCCACCTGGGTGCGGATCGGATCGACCGAAATTGCTTTCGATTCCAGCAGCTTGTTGATCGCGATCCGAAGCGCGACCCAGCCGCCGGAAATGGAGGCGGTGCGCGTGCCGCCATCCGCCTGGATCACGTCGCAATCGACAGTGATCTGCCGCTCGCCGAGCTTCGGCAACTCGACGACCGCGCGGAGCGAGCGGCCGATCAGACGCTGGATCTCCTGCGTTCGCCCCGATTGCTTGCCCTTCGCCGCCTCGCGGTTGCCGCGCGTGTGGGTTGCGCGGGGAAGCATTCCGTATTCTGCGGTCACCCAGCCCTGACCCTTACCGCGAAGGAAGGGCGGGACCCGATCCTCTACGCTCGCAGTGCACAGCACGCGCGTGTCGCCGAAACTGACAAGGCATGAGCCCTCGGCGTGACGGGTGAAGCCGGGCTCGAAACGCAATTCTCGCATCTGGTCGGGGGCGCGTCCGGACGGGCGCATATTGGCAAATCTCCTGAAACTGGTGCGCAAGCGCCTTAGCCCCCTTCGTCATTCCCGCGAAAGCGGGAATCCCGCTTTTGTTGGTATCGAAGGAAGCGGGACCCCCAACTCCCGCGGGGGTGACGGGTTTGAGAAGCAACACTAAATCGCAGCCATGGCTCAGCCGATCGGCGAACTGACTGACCGCATGCGCGACATCTTCGGTCTCGTGGTCGAAGCGTATCTCGAGCGCGGCTTGCCAATCGGGTCGAAGGCGCTTGCGGGCTCGATCAGCCTGTCGCCAGCGTCGATCCGCGGGGTGATGCAGGAACTGGAAGAGCGGGGGCTGTTGACCCATCCGCATACGTCGGCAGGGCGAATTCCGACGGACAGCGGACTTCGTCTCTTCGTCGACGGGATCATGCAGGCGGCGGCGCCCGATCCGCGCGA
>DASTAU010000065.1:0-12397 GCA_035712425.1 Sphingomicrobium sp. | reverse complement strand
CGGATAGAGCTTCTTTTCGATGAAATAGTCGTCGTTGAGCGCGATGTGCTCGAGCTCCTTGGCGACATCGAGCACCGGGTCCTTGATATTCAGCTCGGCCAGGACCTCGTCGGCCGTCGCCTTCATCACCTTCGCCCGAGGGTCGAAATTCTTGTAGACGCGGTGGCCGAAGCCCATCAGCCGGAACGGGTCGTTCTTGTCCTTGGCGCGGGCGATATATTCCGGGATCCTCTTCACGTCGCCGATCTCGCGAAGCATGTTGAGGGCCGCCTCGTTCGCGCCGCCGTGCGCCGGCCCCCACAGGCACGCGATGCCCGCCGCGATGCACGCGAAGGGATTCGCTCCCGACGATCCGGCGAGGCGCACGGTCGAGGTAGACGCATTTTGCTCATGATCGGCATGGAGAATGAAAATCCGGCGCATCGCATTCTCGATGATCGGGTTCACCTTGTACGGTTCCGCCGGGACGCCGAAGGTCATCCTCAAGAAGTTGCCGGTGTAGCTGAGATCGTTCTGCGGATAGAGGAACGGCTGACCGATCGAATATTTGTACGCCATCGCGGCGATCGTCGGCATCTTCGCGATCAGGCGATGCGAAGCAATCATCCGCTGCTCGGGGTCGGTGATGTCGGTGCTGTCGTGGTAGAATGAGGAGAGAGCGCCGACGACGCCGCACATGACCGCCATCGGGTGCGCGTCCCGCCGAAAGCCGCGGTAGAAGGTCGCCAGCTGCTCATGCACCATCGTGTGGCGGCTGATCGTGTAGACCCACTCCTCAAGCTCCTTGCCGCTCGGAAGCTCGCCGTGGACCAGGAGGTAGGCGACCTCCATGAAGGTCGAATGCTCGGCCAGCTGGTCGATCGGATAACCGCGGTGGAGCAGGATGCCCTTTTCGCCGTCGATGTAGGTGATCGCACTCTCGCAGCTCGCCGTGGAGGTGAAGCCCGGGTCGTAGGTGAACATGCCCGTCTGGGCGTAGAGCTTGCGGATATCGACCACCTCGGGACCGACGGAGCCGTCGAGGACCTGATATTCGAAGCTCCCACCCGGCGTGGACAACGCGGCGGTCTTGTCGGTCATTCGTTCGGCTCCATCTGGTCGGCGATGCGGGCGAGGCTTTCCTCCCGCCCAAGCAACGCGAGAACATCAAAAATCCCCGGAGACGTCGTTCGCCCGGTGAGGGCGGCGCGGAGGGGCTGCGCAAGTTTGCCCAGCTTGGCGCCGCTCGCCTCGGCGACTTCGCGGATTGCCGCCTCTAACGACGCAGCATCCCAGTTCGCAAGGGCAGCAAGCTTTTGGTGCGCCGCAGCGAGGATCGTCCGGCCATCCCCGGTGATTAGAGCGGCGGCGGCCGCATCTGGTTCAAGAGGACGTTCCGCAAAGAGAAAGCCGGCGCTCTCGGCGAGCTGGTGAAGCGTGTTCGCGCGGGTCTTGAGCTCGGGCATCGCCTTGACCAGCAAGGCTTTCTGCTCGTCCGAGACACCGAGCTTCGGTCCAACCAGGTCGGCGAGACGCTTGTCGTCGGCCTCGCGGAGGTAATGGCCGTTGAGATTCTCGAGCTTCTTGAAATCGAAGCGAGAGGGCGACTTCCCAACATGATCGAGGTCGAACCATTCGATGGCCTGCTTCCGGCTGATGATCTCGTCGTCGCCATGACCCCAGCCGAGCCTAAGCAGGTAATTGTCCACCGCTTCCGGAAGCATTCCGAGCTCGTCACGATAGGCGTCGACGCCTAGCGCCCCGTGACGCTTCGACAGCTTCGCGCCGTCCGGGCCGTGGATCAGCGGGACGTGGGCGTAGGTCGGCTCCGGCCAGCCCATCGCACGGATGATCGCCAGCTGGCGAAACGCGTTGTTGAGATGGTCGTCGCCGCGGATCACGTGAGTGACCCCCATGTCGTGATCGTCGACCACGACCGCAAGCATGTAAGTTGGTGTCCCGTCCGACCTCAGCAGGACGAAATCGTCGATCTCGGCATTCTGGACGGTCACTCGACCCTGGACGCGGTCGTCGATGACGGTTTCCCCGTCGCGCGGAGCCTTGAGGCGGATGACGAACGGTTTCTCGCCCTGACTCTCGGTAACGTCACGCCAAGGGCTGACGATACGGAAGGGCTTGCGCTCGCGTTGCGCTTCCTCGCGCTGCGCCGCCAGCTCCTCCTGCGTCATGTAACAGCGATAGGCCTGCCCGCGATCGAGCATTCGATAAGCGATCTCGGCGTGGCGCGCCCAGAATTGCGATTGATAATATTCGTGCCCGTCCCAATCGAGCCCGAGCCAGCGCATCCCGTCGAGAATCGCGTCGATCGCTTCCTTGGTCGAGCGGACCTTGTCCGTGTCTTCGATCCTCAAGAGGAACTTGCCGCCGTGGTGACGCGCGAACAGCCAGTTGAAAAGGGCGGTGCGGGCTCCCCCGATATGCAGGAAGCCCGTGGGGGAGGGCGCAAAGCGGGTGACTACGGGGCTTGAACTCATGCTTGCGCTAAGGCGCGCTTTCCTCTCTTGTTCATGCTGCAATGCAATGGACGAGCGCCCCTAACATAGGGGAAGCGCCTCTTCCACAGCGTGCTCGGGGCTATTGGAAGGAGCGGTTTTCCGCCGCGGCCGAGGGGCTGGAGAAGCTCCTCGAAGCCGAGCGCGCGCAGCTTCCGCCCTGGCTGGTCGTGGGGTTCGGCTCGGGTATCGCCGCATGGTTCGCGCTCGACGATCCACGCCAATGGCAGGCATTCCTGTGCGTGGCCGCGGCATTGGCGCTCATCGGCTTTGCGATGGGGAAGGGCCGGGCCGGGCAAGCGCTCGGCGTTTTTGCGTTCGCGGCGATACTTGGCTGCGCTCTGATCTGGAGCCGTTCGACGCTGGTCGCGGAGCCACGTTTGACCCATCCCGTGGTCGCGCAGTTGCAAGGCAAGGTCGAGTCAGTCGATCATCTCGCGAGCAGGCAGACCACCCGAGTGCTGTTGCATTCGACGAGCGCCGACCTGCCGCCGAAACTGCGCCTGTCGATCGACGACGACAAGCTGCCGTCGGGGATTGCGCCCGGCGCCGAGATCGCCACGCGCGCGAGGCTGGTTCCTCCGCCACCGATGGCATTGCCCGGCACGTACGACTTCGCGAGGGACGCCTGGTTTCAGGGGCTCGGCGGGGTCGGCAAGCCGCTCGGGCCTGTGACTGTCGTCAGGACAGCGGAGCCGCACGGCCTCGATCGCGTCCGTGACGGCCTCCGGACACACATCGAAAAGCGGCTTCAACCCGGCCCGGCAGGAATTGCGGTCGCGCTCGCCACCGGGGACCAGAACGCCGTCGACCAGGATGATGCCGACGCCATGCGGCGCGCGGGCTTGACTCACCTCTTGTCGGTCAGCGGCCTTCACATCGCCGCGGTCGTCGCGTTTGCAATGTTCCTCAGCTTGCGCCTTCTGGCCCTCAGCGAAACGCTCGCCCTGCGGCTCAACCTCGTCCTCGTTTCCGCCGGTGTCGCCGCGGTTGCCGGCATCGGCTACACCTTGCTCACCGGCGCGCAGGTGCCGACCGTCCGAAGCTGCGTGGCGGCGCTGTTGATCCTCGGCGGGATTGCTCTCGGGCGCGATGCCTTGAGCATGCGCCTGATCGCAACCGGAGCATTGGTCGTTCTGTTGTGGCGGCCCGAAGCACTCGCCGGCGCAAGCTTCCAGATGAGCTTTGCCGCCGTGACTTCCATTGTCGCCTTGCATTCCACCCGCTGGGCAAGGCATCTCCTCCAGCGACGCGACGAAGGGCTGATCGCCCGGACCGCGCGATCGCTGCTCGGGATAGTCGCGACCGGTCTCGTCGTGGAGATCGCGCTTGCGCCGCTTGCGTTATTCCACTTCCACCGCGCCGGACTCTACGGCGTGTTCGCCAACATCGTCGCAATCCCGCTGACGACGTTCGTAATCATGCCGAGCGAGGCCGCCGCGCTGGCCTTCGATGCGCTCGGATGGGGTACGCCCTTCTGGTGGATCTGCGGGCTGTCGATCAACGGATTGCTTGGCCTCGCGCATGCGGTTGCCTCGACGAGCGGAGCAGTCGCGCTGCTGCCCTCGATGCCAGGCTGGGCGTTCGCCCTGATGGTGATCGGGGGGATCTGGCTGTGCCTGTGGAACACGCGTCTCCGGTTATTGGGATTATTTCCAGTCGCCGCCGGGGCGCTCGCCGCGTCGATCGCGCCAAGTCCCGACCTCCTTGTCACCGGGGATGGGATGCACCTCGCGGTAGTCGATCATGGAAGGCCGCTGATTCTCCGCGACCGCACAGGGGATTATGTTCGGAGCCTCCTCGCCGAGGCGTCGGGCTACGACGGCGATCCCGGCAATCTCGGTTCGCAGCCCTACAGCGACTGTTCGAGGGACGCGTGCGTCGCCTTGCTTCGCGCCCCTTCGGATGAGTGGCGCTTGCTCGCGACGAGATCGAAGACACTGATCGACTGGGACAGCTTCACGCGCGCCTGCTCGGAAGCGGACATTATCGTCTCCGATCGGCGCATGCCTCGCGGGTGCGAGCCGCGGTGGCTCAAGCTCGACGCGCCTGCGCTTCGCCAAACCGGGGGAGTGGCGATCTACCTGGGCGCCAGGTCGCGGATAGACACGGTGGCCGAGCGTGTCGGCGCACACCCCTGGTCGGAGATCGAGCAGCCGATCAGTAGCGGCGGATCAGGCCGGCGAGGCGCCCCTGGATCTGCACCCGCCGCGGATCGTAACGCTGCGCCTCATACTGCCGGTTAGCCGGATCGAGGCGGATCATGCTGCCTTCGCGGCGGAAGGTCTTGAGGGTCGCTTCCTCATTATCGATCAGCGCCACCACGATCTCGCCGTCATGCGCCGTGTCGACCTTTCTGATCAGCGCGAAATCGCCGTCGAGAATCCCCTCCTCGACCATCGAATCGCCTGAAACTTCGAGCGCATAATGTTCGCCCGGACCGAGCAGCGCCGATGGCACGGCAAAACTTTCGGTGCCCTGCAGCGCCTCGATCGGCGTGCCGGCCGCAATTCGGCCGTGAAGCGGAATCTCCATCGTGTCGTTCGCCGGGGCAACGGCTACGGGTCGGATCGGAGTGACCGTCGCCGAAGAACGGACCTCGGGAAGCTTCAGGATTTCGAGCGCCCGGGCCCGATTGGGCAGGCGGCGAATGAAGCCCCGTTCCTCGAGCGCCGAGATGAGACGATGCACGCCAGACTTCGATTTCAGATCCAGCGCCTCGCGCATTTCGTCGAAGCTCGGACTGACTCCGTCCTCCTTCAAACGATCATCGATGAAAATGAGAAGTTCGCGCTGCTTGGCGGTGAGCATAAGCCGGTTCCCGTCATCCCTAAAGAACGAACAGGGAACGTGTAGGCAACAAAGCGGCGCGGGTCAAGCTCCTCAACCGCCGCCGCTGAGCATCCGCGTCTTCAAGGCCTGGATCGCACTTTCGTTGCGCTTGGTCCCGAGCTCCTTCCGAAGCGCCGCCAGGAACTCCTCGGAATAGTCTTCCGAAGCGGCCTGCTGCAGCTCGTTCTGCATCTGGCCGATAAGCGTCGGTTCAAGCGAAGGATTACCCGGCACGATCTTGTTCACCTTGACGATGAAAAAGCCGCGGCCCTGCTCCTCGGGCACCATCCGGCTCTTTCCTTCGCCGAGTGTGAACAGCAGCTTCAACGGTTGAGGAACCGGGCCCTGAGCCATTGCGATCTGGATTCGGCGCGTCTTGAGCGTCTTCGGAGGCGGCAGCGTCGCTCCGCTCTCCTTCATCGCCTGGGCGAGCGGAGTCCCGCGGGCAACCTTCGATTCGATCTGGGCTGCCGCGGCGCGGGCCCGATCCAGCGCCTTTGCGGCGATCCAGTCGTTCGCCACCTGGTCGCGAACGGTCGCGAGTGGCGCAGGTGCCGCCGGGACCACCTCTCCGGGCGAAACCATCGCATAGCCGAGCTTGTTTGGAAGCGTGACGATTTCGGGCGGGTCGTTCGGCGCGATATCAAAACCGGTTTTGAGGGCAGGCGCGAGTTCCGCTGGCAACTTGAATGATGCATCGGCGCGGGATGAACCGTTCGCAGTGAGCAGTGGCGTCGTCGTCACGGTGAGCTTCGCCTGGGCCGCCGCCTCGCTGAAATTGCTGCCGTTGTCGACCACGTCCTGAACCTTGTCGACCAGGTCCTCGACGGCGCCTTTGCGCTTGTCGTCCGTGAGCTTCGCAGCGATTTCGGCGCGGGCTTGGTCGAGTGACTTGCCGCCGCTCGTCTTGACCGAATCGACCTTGGCGACCGCCCAACCGAAGTCGGTCTGAATTGGGCCGACGACGGCTCCGACAGGCGCCGCGAACACTGCCGCTGCCGCCTTGTCGCCCGCCACCGAAGAATAAGCCTCGCGAGTTTGATCCTTGAGCGTTGTTACGGCGGCATTGGCGCCAGCTGGCGCCGCTGCCGCAGCGAAGGTAGCCCCGCCCTTGGCCCGGGCCGCGATCGCATTTGCCGCGGCCTGGTTCGGGACAACGGCCTGGCTGATGCTCCGCGTTTCCTTGGCCGCGTAATCCGCCTTATGCGAATTATAATAGGAAGCGACCTCCTGATCTGACGCGGAAACATTCGCGACCTGCTCGGGTCCGATCCGCGCGATTCGAAGCACGCGCTGCTCCGGCACCATGTAGCGGTTCCGGTTGGCGGAATAATATTGCTGGAGGTCAGCGTCGGTCGGCGTGAGGCCGGCGCGGAAGCTGTCGAGCGGAATGGCTGCGGCTTCACCTTCGCGCTCTTCGAGCATCATGGCCGCGTACGGCCGCGCCATGCCGACGGAAAATCGCGCATTGGCGGCAACCGGGGTCAGCATGAATTGCTCCAGTAGATTGCTCGAGAGCACTTCACGGACCTGGGCGTCGGTGATCCGCTGCTGCGCAAGAAATGCCTGGTATGCCTGCTCGCTGAACTGCCCGTTGAGACCCTTGGTCAGGGGAATCTGGGCGATCGCTGCGTCGACAAGGCGTTTGGAGAGTGGGAAGTGGTACTTTTCCGCAAAGGCGAGCAGGGTCTTCTGGTTTAGAAGTTCCTCGAGCGCGGCATCGAAATCGCCGATGATCGTCGCATAATCGGCATCGGGCTTCTGCTGACGAACCTGCTGCAACCGCCGCTGCATCGCCTGGCTCATTTCCTGTTCGGTGACCTGCTCACCGCCGACCTCCGCGAGCGTCGCGCTTCCCATTCCGAATCCGACATTCCCGGAGCCGAAGTTGGAGATATCGCCATAGGCGAAGCCGGCGAGGATGCCGATACCAATGGCGGCCATGACCCAGGTGCCGACTTTGGACTTGGAAGCGCGTCTGAAGAAGGAGAGCATCGGGTTCCCGGTGCGGTTGGAAGTTGAGCGCCGCTTTAGGGTCGGGACTGGCATGCATCAAGCCGCACGGCTAGGGCGCAACGAGAAGGGGATCCACGAATAATGGCGCTGAAAAAGCTGGTTGCCGGCAATTGGAAGATGCACGGACTCTCCTCGGACATTGCCGAGATCGAGAGGATCGCCGCCCAATCGCGGTCTTTCCCGCTGGTCGACGTTGCACTCTGCGTTCCTTCCATCCTGATCGAGCGTGCCGCTCGCGCCGTCCCGGGATTCGCGATCGGGGCGCAGGACGTTCACTACGCGGAGAAGGGAGCCCATACCGGCTGCGTTTCGGTCCAGATGCTGCTCGATGCGGGCGCGGCGCTAACCATCGTCGGGCACTCCGAGCGCCGCGAGGCGCAGCGTGAGAGCGATGCCGAGGTCAGGGCCAAGGCGGAGGCGGCGCTTGCAAGCGGGCTTCGCGTCATCCTTTGCGTTGGAGAAATGCTCGAGGTTCGGGAGCGGGGTTCAGCCGTCGCCACCGTTCTATCGCAGCTGGGCGGTTCGCTTCCCGAACATTTCAAAGGCGAATCAGACCTGGCGATCGCCTACGAACCTGTTTGGGCGATCGGCACCGGCAAGATCCCGACGCTTGCCGAAATTGCCGAAATGCACGCCGCAATCCGAGGCAAGTTGTCCGAACATTTGGGCGAGCGGGGCGAGGCCGTCCGGATACTCTACGGTGGGTCGGTCAAACCGGCGAACGCCAGGGAAATCTTCCAGGTCGAGGACGTCGACGGAGCTCTGGTAGGCGGCGCGAGCCTGAAAGCCGCCGATTTCATGCCCATCGTCGAAGCTGCCGAATCCGCCAGCTGAGCCGCCATTCAGTTCACAATCAGGCGGGAATCGCTATTCACTGGTTCAATATTGGAAATGGAAGAGGGATAGAATGCGACTGATTGTTGGAACTCTTGCAGCCGTTGGATTGATGATTGCAGCGCCGGCGGTAGCGCAGACGCAGGCGGCGATTGGCGTTGGAATGCAGATCACTGATGCGAGCGGCGGCGCCGTCGGAACGGTTACCGCCGTCAAGGGCGACAATTTGCTGGTCAAGACCGACAAACATGAAGTGCTGCTCCCGAAGACCAGCTTCTCGGTTTCTGAAGGCAAGCTCCTGTTCGGCATGACCCAGGCGCAGCTGGATGCAGAAATCGAAAAGAACCTCGCTGCCTCGAGCGCCGCGATCGTCGCCGGCGCTACCGTCAAGGGCAGTGCCGGGACTCAGGTCGGAACGATCGAATCGGTTGCTGACGGCAAAGCCACGATCGCCCTTCAGAACGGCAAGAAGATCGCGGTTCCGCAGGAGGGCCTTCGCGGCAATTCCGACGGCAGCGTCACCATCGGCTATTCCTCCGAGCAGCTCGAAGCGCTGGTCGGCGGCAATTCCTCGCCGGCCGAGAGCAGCGCTGCCGCTGCCACGAGCAACACCTCGGGCAAGTAAGCCCAAGTTGAAAGCGGACGCTGCGCCGACTAAGTGACGCGGCGCCCGCCTTTTTCCTGAAGAAAGTCCGACATGTTTGCATTCCTTCTGATCGTCCAGACGCTGATCGCGGTGGCGCTGATCGCCGTCATCCTGATGCAACGGTCGGAGGGAGGCGGCCTTGGCGTCGGCGGAAGCTCTTCGGGCTTCATGACTGCGCGGGGTGCGGCGGATTTCCTGACGCGTGCGACCTCGGTCCTTGGCGGCCTGTTTATCGTGCTTTCAATCGTCATGGCCGCCATCGCCGGAGCGACCCGTCAGCCGGTGAAGATTGATACGTCGCTCGCGAACACGACCGCGCCGCTTCAGCAACCCCAGTCCGCGCCGCCCGCGCAGCAGCAGCAGCCCGTCACTCCGCAGCAAAACCAGCCTGCGCCCGCGGTTCCGCTCGCCCAATAGGCTCTAATTCACAATTTTTTCGCCGCGCGACTTGCGTCACCGGCGTTTGTCCCCCTAAGCCTCGAATCCCATGGCGCGGTTTATATTTGTCACCGGCGGCGTGGTCTCATCGCTTGGAAAAGGTCTCCTCTCCGCTTCCTTGGGGGCGCTCCTTCAGGCGCGCGGCTACACGGTCCGGATCCGAAAATTCGATCCTTATCTGAACGTCGATCCGGGGACGATGTCGCCGTATCAGCATGGCGAAGTCTATGTGACCGATGACGGGGCCGAGACGGACCTCGACCTTGGCCATTACGAGCGGTTCACGGGTGTTTCCGCTCGCCAGAGCGACAACGTGACCACCGGGCGCATCTATCGCGACATCATCGCGAAGGAGCGGCGGGGCGATTATCTCGGCGCGACCGTCCAGGTGATCCCCCACGTCACCAATGCGATCAAGGAATTCGCGCTCGCGGGCACCGACGGCTGCGATTTTGTAATTTGCGAGATCGGCGGGACCGTCGGCGACATCGAAAGCCTGCCCTTCATCGAATCGATTCGCCAGTTGAGGAACGACCTCGGCCGCGATCAGACGGTCAGCGTCCACACCACGCTCGTTCCATGGATCAAGGCCGCGGGTGAGTTGAAGACCAAGCCGACGCAGCACAGCGTCCGCGAGCTATCGAGCCTCGGAGTCCAGCCTGAGGTTCTCCTCTGCCGCACCGAGAAAGAGATTCCGCAAGGCGAGCGGGAGAAAATCGCCTTGTTCTGCAACGTGCCCGCCTCGGCCGTGATTCAGGCCCTCGACGCCCGCAACATCTACGACGTGCCGCTTCAGTATCATCAGGCGGGACTTGACGACGAAGTCCTGCGCGCTTTCCGGATCGACGATGCGCCGAAGCCTGACCTCTCGCGCTGGCTCGAGATCATGGACCGCATCGATCATTATGAGAGCGAGGTCACGATCGGGGTCGTCGGCAAATATGTCGGCCTTCCCGATGCCTATAAGAGTCTTCGCGAGGCGCTGGTCCACGGCGGAATCGCCAACCGCGCCAAGGTCAACATACAGTGGATCGACGCCGAGCTGTTCGAGCACCCGGAGGCAGAGATCGCAGCCGAGCTCGAGCCGCTGCATGGTATCCTTGTGCCCGGCGGCTTCGGCGAGCGCGGAAGCGAAGGCAAGATCGCATCCGTGAAATTCGCCCGGGAGCGCGAAATTCCCTTCTTCGGAATCTGTCTCGGAATGCAGATGGCGTGCATCGAGGCGGCGCGGAACCTCGCGGGTATCGCGGGAGCCTCGACGACGGAGTTCGGCGAAACATCCGAGCCTGTCGTCGGAATGATCACCGAATGGATGAGCGAGGAAGGCCTTCAGAAGCGCGCCGCCGGCGGAGACCTTGGGGGCACGATGAGGCTAGGCGCTTATCCTGCCAAGCTCGACGGCAACAGCGTCGTCCGGTCGATCTACGGCGCGGACGAAATCAGTGAGCGCCATCGTCACCGCTACGAGGTCAACGTCCATTACCGCGACGCGCTTGAAGGTGCGGGTCTGATTTTCTCGGGGATGTCACCTGATGACCAGCTTCCCGAAATCGTCGAGCGGCCCGAGCATCCGTGGTTCATCGGAGTCCAGTTCCATCCCGAGCTCAAGAGCCGGCCGTTCGATCCGCATCCCCTTTTCGCCGGGTTCATCGACGCCGCGGTCAAGCAGTCGCGGCTGGTCTAACCCGCATCAGCCGAGGGAACAGCGTTGCGGTTAAGCCGTTACGCGCCCGTTCCGTGAAAAAAGAGGAAAGCGGCTCATGCTTCTGACCATCGCCATCATCCTTCTGATCCTGTGGGCGCTCGGCTTCTTTGCGCTTCACGTCACCAGCGCCCTGATCCACCTTCTTCTGGTGGTCGGCATCATTGTGCTGATCTGGAATTTCGTCGCCGGCCGTCGGCGGGTCTAGCGCGAAGTTTTCGCCGTTGCCGGGCGGGTGAGGGCACCCTAAATCCCGGCCATGACAAACAGCATTTCGACGCGCCTGGCGGTGCTTGGCTCCGGACCCGCGGGCTGGACCGCCGCGATCTACGCGGCGCGCGCCGGCCTTTCGCCGCTCGTGATCCAGGGCATTCAGCCCGGCGGTCAGCTCACCACCACGACCGACGTCGAAAATTATCCCGGCTTCCGCGACGTCATCCAGGGCCCCTGGCTGATGGAGGAGATGCAGGCCCAGGCCGAGCATGTCGGGACCAAGGTCGTGTGGGACCATATTGCCAGCGTCGATCTCTCGCGGCGACCGTTCCGCCTCACCGGCGACAGCGGCGCTCAATATTTCGCCGATGCCCTCGTGATCGCGACCGGGGCGCAGGCCAAGTGGCTCGGCCTCCCGTCGGAAGAACATATGAAGGGCAGGGGAGCCTCGGCCTGCGCGACCTGCGACGGCTTCTTCTACCGCGGCAAGAAGGTCGCGGTGATCGGTGGCGGCAACACGGCGGTCGAGGAGGCGCTCTACCTCACCAATCACAGCCATGACGTCACCCTCATCCATCGTCGCGATACGCTCCGCGCCGAAAAGATCCTTCAGGACCGCCTCTTCGCCAATGAGAAGATCGAGGTGATCTGGGACAGCGAGGTCGTCGAATTCGTCGGCGGCGGCGATCCGGAAGCGCTGGTCGGCCTCGACCTTCGCAACAGGCGCACCGGCGAGGTCAGCCGGCTCGACGTCGAAGGCGCCTTCGTCGCCATCGGCCACGAGCCCGCGACCGGGCTGTTCAAGGGCCAGATCAAGCTCGACGACGACGGCTACATCCTGGTCGAGACCGGCACGACCAGGACGAACATTCCCGGCGTGTTCGCCTGCGGCGACGTCATGGACAAAATCTATCGCCAGGCGGTGACTGCGGCGGGGACCGGCTGCATGGCCGCGCTCGACGCGGAGAAATTCCTTGCCGCGCAGGAATTCGAGGCGCTCGCCGCCGAATAACTAGGGGTAGATCGCCTCGACGAAATAAAGCCCGTGCGGCGGTGCGTTGAAGCCCAGAGCCGACCGATCCCGCGCCTCGAGCGCCCGCCTCATGTCGTCCGGTTTCCATTGCCCGCGACCAACCATTGCCAGGCATCCGACCATCGAGCGGACCTGGTGATGAAGGAAGCTGCGCGCTGTGGCGGTCACGTGGATCTCCTCGCCGACGCGAC
>DASTAU010000064.1:0-4674 GCA_035712425.1 Sphingomicrobium sp. | reverse complement strand
ACAAGGTGTGACGGAAGCGCAGGCGCAGCAACAGCAATCGCCGGCGCAGAACGACAAGAGCGTCAACGATCAGAATTCGCAGGAAATCGTCGTCACCGCGCAGAAGCGCGCGCAGGTGCTGCTCGACGTCCCTGCGTCGGTGACGGTCGTCGGCGGTGACACGCTGGACCGCCAGCAGGCCAAGAGCTTCCAGGATTATCTATCGCTGGTTCCGGGACTGAGCGTGAACAGCAGTTCCGAAGGCGTCAGCCGAGTCACGCTTCGCGGCGCGAACACCGGCGGCGTCGCCTCGACTGTCGCCATCTTCATGGATGACGTGCCATTCGGATCGAGCACAGGATTGGCCAACGGGGCCATTCTCTCGGGCGATTTCGATCCGTTCGATATCAATCGGATCGAAGTGCTGCGCGGCCCGCAAGGCACGCTCTATGGCGCAAGCTCGTTCGGCGGCGTCCTTCGCTACATCACCAACGCGCCGAAGCTGAACAAATTCGAGGCGCGCGGCCAGGCCGGGATCGAGGACACCGCGCACGGCGGTCTCGGTTATAATGCCGCCGCCGTGTTCAACGCTCCGCTCGGGGACAAGGCCGCAATCCGGATCGACGGATTCTACCGCAAGGATCACGGTTACGTTTCTTCCATCGGCAACAACCCGCTGTTCGGCCCAGGGACGGAAACGCTGGTGGCCAAAGATTTCAATTTCCGAAAGAGCTTCGGCGGCCGCGCTTCGCTGCTGTTCGACCCCACCAGCAACCTATCGATTCGACTGACCACCTTCGCCCAAAATTTGAATACCGGCGGAAACAATTCGTTCGATATCGATCCGGACACACTGAAGTCGCTCTACGGAGGTTTCGTCCAGTCCCGCTACCAACCACAGCCGACCCACATCAAATATCGAGTCTATTCTGGCTCGGCGGATTGGGACGTCGGCTTCGCCAATTTCTCCTCGATAACCAGTTACTCGACCTTCACGGAGAAATTCGAGATCGACGATACGTTCGCGCTCGGAGGTCTGATCAACGCTCTTGCGAACGCTGGCTTGATTACCACGACGGGCGACCCGGTATTGCGTCCGCTCGGCCTTCAGGGCTTCCAGACGACAAGTACGAATAAGTTCACCCAGGAAGTCCGCCTGGCTTCGCCAAACAACGACACGCTAGAGTGGCTGGTCGGCGCATTCTACACGCACGAGAAGTCGGGAATCGATCCGCAGAACCTTTTCGCGACGGAGTTCGGAACGGACACGATCGCGCCCGACATCATTCCGATCGCGCTGGTCCTGCTGGATTCGAAATATGACGAATATGCAGCTTTCGCGAACGGGACCTGGCACATGACACCCCGCGCCGATCTAACGCTCGGCGGCCGCTGGGCGCACAACAAGCAAAGCGCACACGAGGTGATAACTTCGGACGTCATCGGCAACCAGAATGCGGACGACAATTCATCGGAGTCGGTCTTCACCTACTCAATCGCGCCCCGCTACGAACTCAGCAAACACGCATCGATCTATGCACGCGTGGCCACCGGCTTCCGTCCCGGAGGACCGAACGTCGTTCCAACCCAAATCCCTCCTCCGAATCCTCCGACTCCGACTTCTTACAAGGCCGACCGGCTGACCAACTATGAAGTCGGCATCAAGGCGGAAGCCCCCGATGCGCGCCTGTGGTCGATCGAACTGGCTGCTTATCACATCAGCTGGAAAGACATTCAGCTATTCGAGGTCGTCAACCAGATCGGCATCAACATCAATGGTGGAAAAGCGAGGGTCAACGGTCTCGAGTTCGCGGGAGCGCTGCGACCGGTCCCGGGGCTGACGCTCTCGACAAACGGCGCTTACACGAGTGCGAAGTTGCTTGACGACACGACGACTGACGCCGGAGGTTTGGCTGGCGATCCGCTTCCATTCGTCCCAAAGTGGAGCGGCGCCATCCACGGCGACTATGAGTTCCCGCTCAGCCCGACTTTGGACGGGTTCGTCGGCGCCAGTCTCGACTATATCGGCGCTCGACATGGGGCGCTCAACGACCGGCATCCCGACGGTTCGCTGGCTCGGGTTCCCGGCTATACCGAAGTCGATCTTCGCGCCGGTGTGAACTTCGGAGGATTCACGGTCGAAGCCTTCGCGCACAACCTGTTCGACAAGCGCGGTCTCACTGACGTCGGCGGGTTCAACCCCGTGACAGAGTCAGTTCCCGCCGGTGCAGCGAGCGCCGCGGCGATCCGGCCGCGAACCATCGGCCTGACGCTCACCGCCAACCTGCGGCCCTAAGCCGAAGGGAGGGGGACGAGTGCTCGTACGGGAAGCTGAGGCAGAGCCGGACCGGCTGTCGCTGGTTCTGCCTCAGCCGTACCTTCTGTTCCTCGGCGACACGGTCGAGCCAGGCTACGCCAAGACGGCGTTCGGCCTGGCCGACTGGGCGCCCGAGAAATGCGTCGGCGAGTTCGCGCTTCCGACCGCCACCGTGACCACGGGCCTTCCGCGAATGACTCCGTGGGAAGCCCATTCGCGGGGCGGCCGCTCGCTCGTCATCGGCGTCGCCAATTCCGGCGGCTTCATCGCTGCGAGCTGGATTCCCGCGCTGGTCGAGGCGCTCGAGGCGGGGCTCGACATCGTCAGCGGAATGCACGCGCATCTCGCCGATCTGCCCAAGCTCAAAAGCGTCGCAGAGAAGCTCGGGCGGCGGCTGATCGACGTCCGCGTTCCACCAGCGAATATCCCGATCGGGACCGGCCTCAAACGAAGCGGCAAGCGGCTGCTCACCGTCGGCACTGATTGCGCGCTCGGCAAGAAATATACGGCCCTCAGTATCGCACGCGCATTGAAGGCGCGCGGCGTCGACGCGGATTACCGGGCGACCGGCCAGACCGGAATCATGATCGCTGGCGCCGGCATTCCGATGGATGCGGTGGTCGCCGATTTCGCAGCGGGCGCCGCGGAGCTTCTAAGTCCGGCGGCAGCGGACGATCACTGGGACGTGATCGAGGGCCAAGGGTCGCTCCTTCACCCCGTCTTCGCGGGCGTGACCCTGTCGTTGCTCCACGGGAGCCAGCCCGACGCGTTCGTGGTCTGCCACGACCCGGTGCGCACCCGCCTGCTCGGTGATGAGGAATTCGCGGTGCCGAGCATCGAGGAGATCATCGATCTCACCATCCGGCTCGGCTCGCGCACCAACCCCGCGATCCGTGCAGCCGGAGTCAGCTTCAACACCGTCGCGCTCGAAGAAGCCGAAGCGCGTGCGCTGATGGCGCGCGAAAGCGAGCGGCTCGGACTTCCCGTCGCCGACCCGGTCCGCGGCGGACAAGAATTCGAAAGGCTGGTCGACTCATGTCTCGCTTAGTCGCGTTCGCAGCTCTCGCTTTGCTCGCCACCGCATCGCCTGTCGTCGCAGCGCCTCCAACAGTCGTCCAGGCGGAAATCGCGCATATCGCGCAGGGCATCGACGGCGTGGTCGGCGTCGCCGCCTGGCGCCTCGACGGCAAAGGCCCGCGAGTCCTCGTCAACGCCGACCAGCAATATCCGATGGCGAGCACGTTCAAGGTGCCGATCGCGGGCACGGTCCTGTCGCAGGTCGATAGCGGCCGGCTGAAGCTCGACCAGCTCGTCCCGGTCGATCCGAACATGATGGTCGAATCCGAGGGTCTTGCGGAGACCTTCCGCCATCCGGGCGTCAGCGTCTCTGTCGAGAACCTCATCGAGCTGATGCTGACCGTCAGCGACAATACCGCGACGGATACGCTGGAGAAGCTCGTCGGCGGCCCCGCCGTCGTCACTCAATGGGTACGCAGCCAGGGCGTGACCGGACTTCGCGTCGACCGTGACACAGCAGGCCTGATCCGCGACTTCTACGGCCTGCCGCCGGGACTGTCCTTCCCGGATTCGCTGGCCGCCGGAATCAAGGCCAATCCCAATCTCGAAGACATGAGCGACAAGCCGCTCCCGAAATTCGACAATGATCCACAGGACACGGCGACGCCAACCGCGATGGCCGAACTCCTCGAGCGCATCTACACCGGCAGGGCGCTGAGCCCCGCGAGCACCAACCTGCTTCGCGAAATTCAGGAACGAAACACCACCGGCAAGGCGCGCATCCGAGCCCGCCTCCCCGCCGGCACCGTCGTCGCCGAGAAGACCGGGACCATCGGCGGCTCGGTCAACAATGTCGGCGTCATCACTCTGCCCGGAAACGCCGGCAAGCTGATCGTGGCGATCTTCATCAAGAAGAGCAGCAAGCCCGTCGAGGACCGCGAGCGCGTGATCGCCGACGTCGCCCGGGCGCTCTACGATTATTATCTGTTCGAGGCGCCCGAATGACCGCGAGGAAGCCAAGCCGTTTCAAGCGCTGGCTCCTTCCGGGCCTCGGTGTCAGGGCGGTGGTGATCGGCGGCGGCTATGCGACCGGCCGCGAGCTTGCCGAATTCTTCCTTTCGAAGGGCCCGTGGGGCGGCCTCTACGCAATCCTCTTCGCGACGCTCCTGTTCAGCATCTTCTGCTCGCTGACGTTCGTCGCCGCGCGCCACTTCCAGACGTTCGATTACCGGAGCTTCTTCAAGCAATTGCTCGGCCCGGCCTGGCCGCTGTTTGAGCTCGCATACCTCCTTTTCGTCGTGCTGATCCTCGCGGTCTATGGCGCGGCTGCCGGCGCGATCGGGAATGCCGTTTTCGGTGCA
>DASTAU010000063.1:0-2092 GCA_035712425.1 Sphingomicrobium sp. | reverse complement strand
GCGGCCGAAGCCGTCGACATCCCGTCCATCTTCAAGCAGGCGAAGCGCGCCGCGATCCTCATGAGCCGGCTGGCCGCACAACATCGCCAGAGTCGGAAACAGCAGTAAAGTGCAACTGACTTAGAGTTCGCGGGTTATTCGTTTCTGCGGGCGTGCATGCGTAGGCTGCCCGATTGGCTCGGGAGCTTAAGTGTGGAGGGGGATCAGGATTTGGCGGAACGAACGATCGCCCACGACCCCTTCAAGCTGCTCGTACAGTCGATCGTCGACTATGCGATCTACATGCTCGACCCCAACGGGTTCGTGACCAGCTGGAACGCGGGCGCGGAGCGGATCAAGGGATTCCAGACCGAAGAGATCGTAGGCAAGAATTTCGCGACCTTCTACACCGAGGAAGATCGCGATGCAGGGATGCCGCAGCGAGTCCTCGATATTGCTCGCAAGGAAGGCAGATTCGAAGGCGAAGGCTGGCGCGTCCGAAAGGACGGCTCGCGCTTCTGGGCGAGCGTGGTCGTCGACCGGATCAACGACGACAAGGGCAAACTGGTCGGCTTCGCCAAGATCACCCGCGACATGACGGAGAAGCGCGAAGCGCAGCAGCGGCTCGACGAGACCCGCGAGCAATTATTCCGCTCGCAGAAGATGGAGGCGCTCGGCCAGCTGACCGGCGGCCTCGCGCACGACTTCAACAACCTCCTGACCGCAATCCTCGGCGCCTGCGAGCTTGCGCTCCGCAACATCGACAATCCCGACAAGGTCCGGCGAATGCTCGACGGTGTGCGCGGCTCGGCGCAGCGCGGCGCCAACCTGACGCGGCAGCTGCTCGCCTTTGCCCGCGCCCAGCCGCTCGAGATCAAGCAGATCGACCTCAAACAATTCTTCGCGGACGTCGCGACCCTCGTCCGCCCGTCGCTTCGAAGCGACATCGAGGTCGTCACCGAGATTTCCGACCAGTTGTGGCCGGTCGATGTCGACGCGGGCGCGCTCGAGCTGGCGCTCCTCAACCTCGCGTTCAATGCACGCGATGCGATGTCGGCCGGGGGCTCGCTGCGGATTAGCGCGCATAATGAAGTTCTTCACGGCGAAGGCGACGGACTCCAGGGAGAGCATGTGGTGCTCCGCGTCGCCGACACCGGGAGCGGCATGCCCCCGGAGGTGATGGAGCGCGTGTTCGAGCCTTTCTTCACCACGAAGAGCTTCGGCGAAGGCACCGGGCTGGGGCTGAGCCAGGTTTTCGGCTTCGCGAAGCAGATCGGCGGAGGAGTGACGGTCGAATCGAAGGTCGACGAAGGGACGACGTTCACTCTCTATTTGCCGGCGAGCCGAGGCGCCACTTCGGAGCAGACGCGGATGAATGGCGCCCGAGCGCTCGGGAAAGTGCTGGTTGTCGAGGACGACACTTTCGTTGCCGAGCTCGCCGCGGGAATGCTGCACGAGCTCGGCTTCGAGGCCACGGTCACGCATAGCGCGAAGGAAGCGCTCGACCGGCTGGCGGGCGGAGAGAAACCAAAGCTGGTCTTTACGGACATCGTCATGCCCGGCGGCATTACGGGCGTTGAACTTGCTCGCAAGGTGCGCGAGCGATTCCCCGAGCTTCCGATCCTCCTCACCACCGGCTACAGCGAGCAGGTGGGCTCGAGCGGAGGCTTTCCGGTGCTTCAGAAGCCCTATGAGCTCGACGCCCTCGCCGGGGCGCTGAGCAAGCTTCTGAAGCAGGAAATCGCCCTCAGCTGAACGGCTTGGCCGCGGCGTCTTGACGCCAACCCGAATTGGGAGCCTCTTTCCTTCCAGCCGCGCACATGAGCGCGGAATGGAGGGGGACAGCAATGGCAACGACCGTTCAACCGCGCGCGCCAGTCCATCTGTGGATCGTCGGAATCCTGTCGCTCCTGTGGGGCTGCATGGGCGCTTATGACTATGTCATGACCCGAATGCACAACATGGCCTACCTCGCCTCGTCGATGCCCGGCATCGATCCCAATGTCGGCCTCGCCTGGATCGAGGCCATGCCGATGTACGCGCAGATCGGCTGGGGCCTGGGCGTCTGGGGCGGCCTGTTGGGCGCGCTTCTGCTGCTCATTCGCAGCCGCTT
>DASTAU010000062.1:0-3360 GCA_035712425.1 Sphingomicrobium sp. | reverse complement strand
AGGGGCGGCCCCTGACAATTGATGTTCGCGGGAATGACTGGAAGGTCGAAGCGCGGGGTCAGGAAATTGAGCGGGACCATGATGCCGTGGTCGAACTTCCATTCCTCGGCATAAGCGACGTCGACCTTCTCCATCACCTTGCCGATGATGCGCCGCGACAGTTCGGCCGAGCCGGGGATCGAGCGCCGCTCGATGCGCAACCATTCGGGGTCCTCGATCGGCCCTTCATATTCGTCGGCCATGCCCATCGCGTAAGCCGGCATGTTGTTCATGAAGAAGTTGGCGAAATGCTCGGCGGCGATGACGACCAGCGCGTCGGGTCTCGACCGTTCCAACTCCTCGCGCAGCCGGTCGAGCGCAGCGTAGAAAGGCTCGCGTACGGCCGGATCGGCGCGCTCGGCACGCGCCGTCATTCCCGGTCCGTGGCTCATGATCCCGGCGAAGACCAGGCTCATATGGCTCCCCCTTCGCCGCCTTCGACCGCCGCGTAGATTCCCGCCTTCACCTGTCCGTGCTCCGCGAGCGCTTCCTTCATGGCCTGGATATACTCATCCCAGGCAAGGCCGCGCCATGCCGCGAAATGCATGAGGATCTGCCCATTGACCCCGAGAATATAGAGCTTGCCGACGTCGTCGGAACGGATTGCCTCCGCCTCATCGTCGCTCAAGCGGTATTCCGCCAGCAGGCATTCCCGGTCGTTGAGGAATGCTTCCTGCACACGGGCATCGCGGTTAAGCTCGTAGAGAAGCTTCTGCAGCCTGTAGAGGGTCATCGATCCTCGAATCCGCTTGCGGGCAAAGAAATTAACAGGTTAAACATTTCACTTCAAATCGCCCAGGGGAGTGAGCGGAATGATCGCGAGATTGATGGCGTCGGCGACAGCATTGGCGTTCGCGATCGCGGTGCCTGCGCTTGCCGCGCCGACGAACCCGCTCGACGCGCTCACTGCCGACGAAATCAATCGCACGGTCGAGATCCTTAACGCCGCGAAGCAGGTCAACGCCGATACCCGCTTCCCGACGATAACGCTGCTCGAAAATCCCAAAGCCGAAGTTCTGAGGTGGTCGCCAGGCCAGCCGTTCGAACGCCGGGCGCGCGCCGATTACCTCAACGGCAACCGACTGTTCGAGGCCGCGGTGAACCTCACCACGGGCAAGGTGGATTCCGTCACCGAGGTCAAGGAGCGCCAGTCGTCCATCCTGTTCGAGGAATTCCTCGGCGCCAGCGAGGTAGTGAAGAAGGACCCGCGCTGGCGCGCCGCGATGGCCAGGCGCGGCATCACCAGCTTCGACAACATCATCTGCGCGCCGCTGACCGTCGGGCCCGTCATCGACGAGAAATATCGCGGGCTGCGGCTGCTCAAGGTGCCGTGCTTCGACAAGACTGGAGCGGTGAACAACGTCTACGGCCGGCCGATCGAAGGCTTGCTGGCGATCGTCGATGTCCGCAAAGGCGCGGTAGTCGACGTTGTCGATGAGGGTGTGGTGCCGATTCCGACGGCGATCCCGTCGGAGGCGTATGACGCCGCCACGAGCACCCGCAAGCCGACCAAGCCCGTTCAAATCGTTTCTCCGCAGGGGCCGAACTATACGATCGACGGCTCGGTCATCAGCTGGGACAAGTGGAATTTCCATCTCCGCGTGGACAAGAGGCTCGGGCCGGTCATGTCGCGGATCACCTACCGGGACGGCAATCAGAAGCGGCAGGTCGCCTATCAGTTGAGCACCGCCGAGATGTTCGTGCCCTACATGGATCCGTCGCAGACCTGGGCCTACCGCGCCTACATGGACATCGGCGAATATGGGTTCGGCGCCTTGTCCTCGCCACTCAAGCCGGGGTCAGATTGCCCGGTCAATGCGACATTCCTGGACGCGGTCGTGTCAGACGATCACGGCAAGCCGCTGACGTTGAAGAATGTCGTCTGCGTGTTCGAGCGCGACACGGGCGATCCGCTGTGGCGGCACTACGAATTTTTCACCGACTCCCACGAGAGCCGCCCCAACGTCGAGCTCGTCGTTCGCATGGCGCCGGAAGTCGGCAATTACGATTATTTGCTCGACTATGCGTTCAATCGGAACGGGGAGATCGACGTCCGTGTCGGCGCCTACGGAATCATCGCGACCAAGGGCGTCGCGACGCGGAATATGCACGACCCGACAGCCGCGGCGGACACGCAGTACGGCACACTCGTCGCACCCAACCTCGTGGGGGTCAATCACGATCACTTCATGAGCTTTCGGGTCGACCTAGACGTCGATGGCCAGGACAATCGCCTCGTCGAGGACAAGTTCGTGAAGCGCACGCTGTCGGGCAATCCGCTCCGTCGAAGCCTGTGGCAGATCGAAAGGTCGGTTGTCGGCACCGAAGGCGCCATCGAGACCATGCACGAACCCGCCTGGTTCAGGGTTGAAAGCAGTAGCCGCGAGAACTCGCTCGGCAATCCGACGAGCTACCAGCTGATGCCCGGCCACTCGGATCTCTCGCTGCTCGATCCCGAGGAGCCGCAGCAGCAGCGCGCTTCCTTCTCCGGCTCCGCTCTATGGGTGACGCGCTATAAGCCCGACGAGAATTTCGCCGCCGGGACCTATCCCAATCAGAACCGGATGGTGGAAGGCCTCCCGAAATTCGTCGCTGACCATGAGTCCGTCGCGAACACGGACCTGGTCCTCTGGTACACGGTCGGCTTCCACCACCAGACCCGCTCCGAAGATTACCCGGTCATGCCCGCGATGTGGCATTCGTTCACGCTTCGGCCGTTCAATTTCTTCGACCGCAACCCAGGTCTCGACGTTCCGCCGGTGGAAGCGCCTGCCCAGAAATAGCGGAAACAAGGGAAATGGTGCCCAGGGGCGGGATCGAACCACCGACACCGTGATTTTCAGTCACGTGCTCTACCAACTGAGCTACCTGGGCGCGCTTTGCGGAGGGCGAGGCCTTCGCAGCGAACGGCTCACCTAGTCGTCGCCCTCGCCGCTGTCCACCCTGTGAGGGTCAGCAGGAGGACCTGGAATGCGATAGCCGTCTCCGAGCCACTTCAAGAGGTCGCGATCCTTGCATCCGCGGCTGCAGAACGGCGCGTGCTCGGGTCGCTCGGGCTTCCCGCAGATCGGGCAATTCTTCGTCTTGTCAGAGGCTTTCGGCATACCCGCCAGACATGGGGACAGACGCGTCCGCGCGCAACTCGATCGCTCCGCCGACCTGGCGCGCAAGCGCCTCGATCCACTGCGGCTTGCCCTCAAGGACCGCGGTCACCGCCGCGTGAGCGACGAGGCGCTTTGGTCCAGGCTTTTCGAAGGCCGCTCTTCGCAGGAGCGCGCGAGCTTCAAATGCTGCCCGGTCGAGCGCCAGCTCGAGGAGCGA
>DASTAU010000061.1:0-2984 GCA_035712425.1 Sphingomicrobium sp. | reverse complement strand
GCTTCAGCAATCTGTGGAAGTGGCAACCGCCGCCCGCGACGATGCGCTTAAGGCGATGGAGCGCTGTCGCGACGCGGCCGAGCAGGCGCGACATGCGGCTCTCGCAGCCGAGCGCGATGCGCGCGAAGCGACGCGGTCGATCGACAGCGCGACTGCGGCGCTGGAGCGAATCGAGGCGCAGCGAAGCAGTCTTGCGCAGCGGCAAGCCGATCTAGAACCGGTCCTTGAGGAAGCAAAGGAGGCGGTGTCTGCGGCAGATCGTTCGCTCGCGACGCTGCCCGACCCTGCCGCACTCGAGCAAGACGTCGAAACTGCCCGATCGATCGCGGCGAACGCCGGCTCCGCGGTCGCCGATAAGCGCGCCGAAGCCGCGACGCGGGCGAGGGAGAGCGCGGCCGACCGCGAGCGTCTCAGTTCGGCAGGTCGCGAGCAAGGCGATTGGCGCAAGCGCCGTGAAAATGCCGAAGAGCGGCTCGGACAGGGTCAGGAACGGCAGAAACAGCAATCCGCGGAGCGTGCCGAGCTCGAGAAGGAACCGGCGGAACTTGATTCAAAGATTCGCGAGCTCGAACATTCCAACGATGAAAGTCAGGTTCGGATTGGCGAGGCTGCGGCTGCCGAACGCGCTGCGGAGGAAGCGGTCGTTGAGGCCGCTCAAGCAGTGGCGTCGGCGAACGAGCGCTCGGCCGACACGCGCGAGCGCCGCGCCGCCGCTGCCGCACGTGCCGAGGCCCAACAAGCGCGCAGCGCCGAATTTGCGCGGGCCAGCGTCGAAAAGTTCGAATGCGTTCCGCAGCGGCTGCCGGAGAAGCTCGGCTTCGATCCGGACGAGCCACGCAATGCTGATGAGGAAGCGGCGACGCTTGAGCGACTGACTGCCGAGCGCGAGCGCATCGGGCCGGTCAACCTCGTCGCCGAGCAGGAACTTGCCGAACTCGACGCTTCGCGGAGCAAGGGCGCGGAGGAAGCGGAGGAGCTGACTCAGGCGATCAATCGCTTGCGTGGGTCGATCGGCAACCTCAATCGCGAAGGCCGCGTGCGGCTGCTCGATGCTTATGAGAAGGTCGACACGCACTTCCGCCGCCTGTTCACGACCTTGTTCGAAGGCGGCCAGGCGCATCTGGAGCTGGTCGAAAGCGACGATCCTCTTGAAGCCGGCCTCGAGATCATGGCGCAGCCGCCCGGCAAGAGGTTGTCGACGCTAACCCTGCTGTCAGGCGGTGAGCAGGCGCTGACCGCGATCGCTTTGATCTTCGCTTTGTTCCTGACCAATCCAGCGCCGATCTGCGTACTCGACGAGGTCGACGCTCCGCTCGACGATGCCAACGTCGAGCGCTTCTGCGAGCTGCTCGATCGGATGACCCAGGAAACCGACACGCGTTACCTGATCGTCACTCACAATGCGGTCACGATGAGCCGCATGCATCGGCTCTACGGCGTGACCATGATCGAGAAGGGCGTCAGCCGGCTCGTGTCGGTTGATCTCGTGGGCGCGGAGACCCTGCTCGCGGCTGAATGACATTCGCTATTGCGAATGCTTATCAATAACACTAGACACTCAGGCGAAGTCCGAAAAAAGGGAAAACATGGACCGCCTGTTGTTTCCGCTCGCCGCGGCGCTCGCCTGCGGTGCCGCCCCCGCTTGTGCCGCAAACGCCGCTGCCTCTGGCTCTGCGGACGGAGCCGCCACCGACAATTCCGAGCCCATCGTCATTACCGGGCAGCAGGTGAAATATGGCGCCCGCTCGACCTCGACAGCGACGAAGACGAACACCGACGTCAAGGATATCCCCCAGGCACTGACCACGGTCACCAGCCAGCAGATTGCGGACCAGCAGCTGCGCTCGGTGGGCGACCTGCTCCTCTATGTGCCGGGCGCGTCCTACGGCGGTGGCGAAGGCAACCGCGACCAGATCGTGCTTCGCGGAAATTCCAGCACCGCCGACTTCTTCGTCGATGGGGTTCGGGATGACGTTCAATACTTCCGCGACTTTTATAACATCGACCGCGTCGAGGTTTTGAAAGGCCCGAATGCGATGATCTTCGGCCGCGGCGGCGGCGGCGGGATCATCAACCGCGTGCTGAAGCGGCCGTCGCTGACCACGGGTCGCGCGTTCACGGCCTCCGCGGACAATTGTGGCGACTTCCGGCTGACGGGCGACGTCGATCAGCCTCTCAGCCCGACCTTCGGCGTTCGCCTCAACGCGATGGTCGAGAGCGGCGACACCTTCCGCCGCCACACCGAGCTTCACCGATACGGAATGAACCCGACCGCGGCCTTCGTCAGCGGCAACACGCGGATCGACCTTTCCTACGAGCATTTCCACGACCGCCGGACCGCCGATCGGGGCGTTCCGGCCGACGGCGACGAACCACTTCGCGGGCACACGCGCACGTTCTTCGGCGACCCCGGCATCAGCTTCGCGAAGGCGAACGTCGACCTCGGGTCTGTCGCGATCGAACATGATTTCGGCGGCGGGCTGACGCTTCGGAACCGGACGATGTTCGGCGATTATCGGAAATTCTATCAGAACGTCTACGGAAGCGGCTTCGATGCCGCTACAGACCTGGTGAGGCTCAGCGGGTACAACAACCGCAACGACCGCACCAACCTGTTCAGCCAGACCGATCTGGTCTGGGACACGAGGCTCGCCGGAATAGACCAGACCTTGCTGTTCGGCTTCGAGCTCGGCCGCGAGCGGTCGCGCAACAAGCATCTGACGGCAACGCTCAGCCAGACGACGACGCCGATCGATGATGCGACCGTAGATGTCGACGCGATCTTCGCTCCGGCGCCCAATGATGCCAACAACCGCGTCAAGGCGACCGTCGCCGCCGTCTATGCCCAGGATCAGCTGCGGCTCTCGGATGCATTCGAAATCGTCGCCGGGCTTCGCTTCGACAGCTTCAAGATCGACGTGAACGATTTGCGCCCCAATGGCGGCTCGTTCGACCGGCGCGACCAGCTGTGGTCGCCGCGGATC
>DASTAU010000060.1:0-3327 GCA_035712425.1 Sphingomicrobium sp. | reverse complement strand
TCCCCGGAACATGTTGCGGGAAAATTGATCGAACAGGATCACGCCGGCGAGCGCCGTCAGCGGATCGGTGAGGAAGTCTTCAACCGGAAGCTGGCGCTTCTCGAACCACAGCTTCAGGAAATCCTGTTTGATGCGATGATCGAGCTCGGGGCCGCCGCGCCACCATTGCTCCGGTTCGAAGCCGAACCAGAATTTGAGAACGTCGGACCGCCAGTCTCCGCTCAAGCGGCCGTGCCTCCGACCGTGAGGCCATCGACGAGCAGAGTCGGCTGACCAACGCCGGCAGGGATGCTCTGTCCCCCCTTGCCGCAGACGCCGATTCCCTCGTCGAGCGCGAGATCGTTGCCGATGCCTTTGACCCGAGTGAGCACGGTCGGCCCGTCGCCGATCAACGTCGCGCCTTTCACCGGCTCGGCGATCTTCCCGTCGCGAATGCGGTAGGCCTCGGTGCAGGAGAAAACGAACTTCCCGCTGGTGATGTCGACCTGCCCGCCGCCAAAGCTCTTGGCGTAGATGCCGTCCTTCACGCGTTCGACCAACTCACCCGGGTCGTCCTTGCCTGCGAGCATGAAGGTGTTGGTCATGCGCGGCATCGGCGCGTGGGCGAAGCTCTCGCGGCGGCCGTTGCCGGTGGGTTGCATGCCCATCAGCCGCGCATTGAGGCGATCCTGCAGATAGCCCTTGAGGATGCCGTCCTCGATCAGGCAGGTGCGGCCCGTCGGCGTGCCTTCATCGTCGATGGTGAGTGAGCCGCGGCGCTGCTCCATCGCTCCGTCGTCAACGACCGTTACGCCGGGAGCAGCGACCCGGTCGCCGATCCGTCCCGAGAAAGCGGAAGTGCCCTTGCGGTTGAAGTCGCCTTCGAGGCCGTGGCCGACGGCCTCGTGCAGCAACACGCCGGGCCAGCCAGGCCCCAGCACGACCGGCATTTCACCAGCCGGGGCAGCGACCGATTCCAGATTGGTGATCGCCTGGTCCAGCGCAACGTCGATCGCTCGGTTCCATTCCGCATCTTCGAATAGCTTGCCGTAGAGATAGCGGCCGCCGAGGCCGTGATAGCCGGTTTCGCGCCGCCCATTTTGCTCGGCAACGATCTGGACCCCTAGACGGACGAGCGGCCGTACGTCGGAAGCGACGAAGCCGCCTGCGCGAACGATGTCGATCACGCTCCAGTTCGCGGCGAGACTGACGCTGACCTGGACGACGCGCGGGTCACGGGCGCGTGCTGCCGCGTCGATCTCCTGGCACAAGCGGACCTTGTCCGCGAACGGAACGAGGTTCAGCGGGTCGTCGGTCCCGTACATCGCCTGGTTGGTCCGCGCGGGCGGGAGTGCTGCTTCGCCCTTGCGCGGGTCGAGGAGCTTGAGCGTCGCTGCGGCGCGCTCGATCGCGGCTTCACTGATCTCGTTGGCGTGCGCGAATGCGGTCGTTTCGCCGGTGACACCCCTCAATCCGAAGCCCGACGTGCTGTGATAATCGGCGGTCTTCAGCCGGCCGTCGTCGAAGCCGAACGCCTCGCTCGACGCATATTGAAGATAGAGCTCGCCGTCGTCGTGGCCGCCAAGATGCTTGTGAACGAGGCTTCGCGCCGTGTTCGGATCGAGATTGCGATAGAGAAAGTGGCGAGGATCGGCGAGGTTCATGCCGCTTGCTTGTCCGCCGGTCCCCCTTCGAGAACGAAGCGGCGATCGCAATAGCCGCATTCGACGAAGCCCGTGTCCGGCTCGATCCGCAGAAACACGCGCGGGTGGCCTAGCGCGGGCGAGATTTCTCCCGAGCCATCGCAGGCGACCTGGACGGTCTTGACGCGGATGACTTCCGGTGGCGGAATTTGCGATGCCATGCCGGGCACTTAAGCGCGCCCGCGGCGGCTCACAAGTAGTTGGCGGTGACCTGGAAGGTCGCCGAATAGACGCCGTCCGGCTGGTTGCCCGCGATGTTGAGGATGCCTCCGACACCGACCGAGAATGTCCTTGTGACGGGATCGATCGTGCGCAGCGGGTTCCCGCCATTGTCGATGGTCATCGCCAGCACGTCGACCGTATCGCCGTTCACGTCGGTGAGCTGCGTCGGAGGAATGACGATCACGACGACCTGCTGCCCGCCCGTGCCGGCGCCGGAAAAATAGGCGCGATGCCCCGCGGACGTCGTCACGCCGGTCACGCCGCCAGCGAAGGTGCGTGCGCTCGACGTCGCATTGAGCGCAACCGTGCCCGAAGTGCCGGACGAGACCACGGTCCCGAAATCGAGATCGTCGATCTTGGTCAATGTCAGCGGAAGCAGCAGCAAGGCTTGGCTGTTGGCTGCATCGGTATTGGAGGCCGCGAGCGCCGGCGCCGGTACGGCAAGCGCTGCCGTCGCCCCCAGGGCGATGAGATATCTGCGGATGTCCACTTGGCGAGCTCCAGATGTCTGTGTTCGGGAGCCGAGTATCGCCGTCCCGCCTCACCATCGGTTGAACGGCTCTGGTTCGTTGAAGATTTACCTTAACGCGTAAGCTTTTGCGCTGCTTAAGGATATTGGACGGTGACCGTGAAGGTTCCGACATATTTCCCGTTCACCTGGCCTGCAGCGACGTTGGCGGTCGCTCCGACGGCGAACATGAAAGTATTGTTTCCGGGGATTCGCCGGTTGGTGGCGCCGTCGAGCGTCCAGGTTGAAACCGTCATCGTCTCCGTCCCTCCGA
Organism: Sphingomicrobium sp.; assembly: GCA_035712425.1. Lineage (GTDB taxonomy): Bacteria > Pseudomonadota > Alphaproteobacteria > Sphingomonadales > Sphingomonadaceae > Sphingomicrobium. The sequence continues at coordinate 641 of DASTAU010000060.1, read as the reverse complement.
CGCGGGTCAGCGTGATCGGGTTGGTCGGAAGCTTGATGTGAACCACAGCGTTTTTCGATCCGGTCGAGATGAAGGTCGCCGGATGGGCCGCGGTCCCCGCCTTGGTGACCGCTCCAGTGGTCGTCAGCGAACCGCTCACCGGGTCGATCACCGCGGTGCCCGCGCCGGTGACGACCAGGGTACCGAAATCCATGTCGCTGTTCTTGATGACGCTGACCGGGCTGAGCAGCGCCGCGGTTCCCGTCACGGCGCTCGATGCCGGACCAGCCGAAGCCGGCGCCGGGACGAGCAGCGCAAATGCGGCAAAAACGAACGGACGCGGCGGGAAAGACATTCCGCCGCAGATATTCGGTTAACCTGAAAATCACTCTAGCAGTTAGGGTTAACGCTCCCTTCACTATGGCTGCTTGTCGGCAATCGGCCCCGTCTTTATGCCCCACAGCCGTATGGACGAGCCCGCAATCCGCATCGAATCGCTGTCCAAAACCTATGCGGCCAAAGGGACGGAGCCCAAGCGGGCGCTCAACGAGGTCAGCTTCGACGTTCCCCGCGGGCAGATTTTCGGCCTCCTCGGGCCCAATGGGGCGGGCAAGTCGACCTTGATCAACATCCTTGCCGGCCTCGTCACCAAGACCAGCGGC
>DASTAU010000059.1:0-2673 GCA_035712425.1 Sphingomicrobium sp. | reverse complement strand
GATGACGAAGTAGCTAGCAGTTCCGATACTTCCAGTGCCGGCGTTTGCCTTCGGACAGCCATTCGATCGCCGTCGAGATGCGCTTGGCGCGCGTCGCTTCCTGCTTCGCTTCACCGATCCATTCGAAATAATCGCGCTGTGCTGAAGGCGGGAAACCGTCGAGCACCGACTTGGCCTTCGGCGCCTCCTCGAGCGCCCTGGCGAACTCCGGGTGCATTTCGGGCAGCGGCTTCGGCGCATGCTTGGGCTTCCGAGGGGCAGGAGCGCTTTTCGCCAGCTCGGCGGCTTCTCGGATCAGGCGGTCGAGCTCGGCGTCGGGCGGAAGCTCGTCGAGCGATTCGATCCTTCCGAACTGCCCCATCGCGCCGACGCTGTCGTGGCTGGAGTTGAGTTCCTGCCCGCGCCAGAAATTGAGGGCGGTATGGGCTTTGAAGGCGGCGGTAATGAGCACGATCTTTCCGCCCAGCATGTAGGCCGGCATGCTCCATTTGATCGCTTCTTCGATGCCGGGAACGGCGGCGTGAGCGCGTTCCCGCACCCTCTCGAGGATCGGGCGGGCGAAGGGCTGCGCCTTGGCGATATAGGCGTCGATCCTGGGATCGCGGCTCACAATATGCCGCCGCCGAGCATCAGTCGGACGACCCCGATGACGATCACGAAGATGTTGAGGTTTCGTCCGGCGGAGCCCCGCGAGATCATCCCGATTACCGCGCCGATAATGGCGAGCGGGATGATCAACCAATTGGCCCAGCCGAGAAGCGGGATGAAGGCGATGAGCGCGCAGATGAGCGCGACGAAGCCGATGATCAGCGAGACGAGATTGAACATGCCGACACCCTAGCATCATGGCCGGCTCCGCGGGAGCCGTGATGGAACCGTTCGGGCCGCCGCTGCTTTCGGGCTTTCGGGCGCATTCACTTTGCGAGGGGCATGGCGGCGGTGAGCGTTCAGTGAAAGCTTATGTTGAACGTGGCATTGGTTGATCGCCGGCCAGTCGGCTGCCACTGTGGGGAGGGTGAACCGCTTGTCGTATCGATTTGCCAATCGACGCACTTGCGCGCGCGCCGCTGCAGCGATCCTGCTCGTCCTCGTCGCCGGTTGCCAGACGAAGCCGAAGCTGCCGCCCGGCGTCCATCCGACGGTCGAGGTCGGGCCACCGCTCAAATCCGAAGCGTGGAAAGCCGTTGCCACCGCAGCCGATCAGGACCGGCTCGCGCGTCTCGGGCTCGCCTGGCAAGAGGCGCTGGCGGACGCGAGGAAGACCAACGCTTCGGAAATCGACCGCGAGGGCAAGCTGCTCCTGCCGCGATCGAGCCTGCCGCAGCCTGCGCCCACCCCCGGCAGCTACAATTGCCGGATGATCGCGCTGGGCAAGGCCACGGCCAAGGCGAAGGCGTTCGAAAGCTTCAAGCCCTTCTTCTGCTATGTCGAGATCGAGGGCGACCAGCTGACGATCGTGAAGCAGACGGGAAGCCAGCGGCCGGCGGGACGGCTGTGGGAAGACGACGATTCCAACCGCATGATCTTCCTCGGCAGCCTGGCGCTCGGCGACGAGGAGCAGCCGCTAGCGTACGGCGACGATCCCAAGCGCAACATGGCGGGCGTGTTCGAGCGGATCGCGCCGTTCCGCTGGAGGCTGGTGATCCCCTGGCCGCAGAACGACGCCAAGCTCGACGTGTTCGAGTTGACCCCGGTGGATTTCATCGCACAGCCGCGATGAGCGAAGCCGGATTGCTGGCCGACCCCGCCGAGGTTCGGGCGATCCTTATTGCGTCGGCGCAGGCGGGCCAGGCGATCAGCTATTCCGAAGTGCTCGAGCTGCTCGGCCACCATTTCACTCGCCCAAAGATGCGGCAGCTGTGCAGGGTGCTGAGCTTTGTCGACGACGAAGCCGAGGAGCGCGGCGAGCCGGAGCTTGCGGTGCTGGTGGTTCGCCAGTCCGACGGCCTTCCGGGCCAGGGCTGGTGGATCGGCGGGGCGACGAAGCACGGCTACACCGGCCAATGGGAAGGGCCGAAGGCGGCGAAGCTGATCCGCAAGATCCAGCGGTAGGCATTCGAGTTTTGGGCGGGACGCGAGCCGTAGCATTCGCTAAGCGCGCCCCATGCCCGAGGCGCGAACCTTCATTGTCAGCGAGGATGACGACGGCATTCGCCTCGACCGCTGGTTCAAGCGGCACATGCCGGAGGTAAGCTTCAACATCGTGTCGCGATGGGCCCGGACCGGGCAGCTGCGTCTGGCGGGCAAACGCGCCGTCCCCGGTGACCGGGTCGAGGCCGGGCAGGAGATCCGAATTCCACCGCTCGAAGCGACGCCGTCGCGGCCGGCGCGGTTGCTTCCGAAGCGTGAGCCGCTGACCGCGGACGAGGAGCAATTCGTCCGTGAGATGGTCATCTACGAAGACCCGGGCGCTTTCGTGCTTAACAAGCCACCGGGGCTCGCCACGCAGGGCGGAACGAAAACGACGCAGCATCTCGACCGCCTGCTCGACGGGCTCGCGAACGAGGCCGGACGGCCGAAGCTCGTGCATCGGCTCGACAAGGATACGTCGGGAGCGTTGCTCGTCGCGCGGACCGCGCGGTCGGCGGGGCATTTCGCCAAGGCATTTTCGGGGCGGACTGCGCGCAAGGTTTATTGGGCGCTGATCGTCGGCGTGCCGGATGCGGGGCAGGG
>DASTAU010000058.1:0-7599 GCA_035712425.1 Sphingomicrobium sp. | reverse complement strand
GAAGGCGGTCAGGGAATTGATTGCCCGCAAGCATCTCGGGGCGATCCGGTTCTACAATGGCGAGCGGGCGCTCCAGAGTCGCATCGCGGGCCTCATCTGGAGTCCCAGCTATTCGATCGGCAACGCCTTCTTCGACGCACGCGATGCGCTTCCCAGTTCCGTCCGCCGCGCGGCGTTCAACCGTTACATCGAGGACCCGTATGACGGAGCGGCGCCGAGCGCGATCGTTGGCGCGCTGGCCAGGTTGAAGCGCGGCGAGCTGTTGTCGCCAGCTTCGACCGCGCGGCTGCTCGACATCATGGCCCACACACGGACCGGCCCAAACCGGCTCAAGGGCGGACTGGAGCCGGGCTGGACGCTCAGCCACAAGACCGGGACCGGGCAGGAGCTCGACGGAATTCAGGCCGGCTATAACGACATCGGGATTCTCACGGCCCCCGACGGGCGAAGCTATGCGGTGGCGGTGATGATCAAGAAAACCTCGACTCCGCTGCCCGTACGGATGACGATGATGAACAATGTCGTCCAGGCGGTGATCGAACAGCATGACCGGATCAGTGCGGGAACCAGCGCCGGTCGGCGCCGCTAACACGGCGAGCCGTCTTGGCTCGACGACCGGAGTCCAGCGCGTGCCCGCGCGCGAGCTCGAGCTCTACATCGTGCGCAATTTCCTCGACGCGGCGACCTGCGCCGGTTTGATCGAGCGCATTAATGACCGCCGGCGTCCGTCCGAGATCGCCGACGATGTCGGAATCGCCAACTTCCGGACAAGCGAGACCTGCGACCTCGACTGGCGCGATCCGCTCGTCGGTGAGGTGGACCGGAAAATCGGAGCGCTGCTCGGACTCCCCCTCGATGCGAGCGAGCCGATCCAGGGCCAGCGCTACGCGCCCGGGCAGGAATTCAAGGCGCACACCGACACGTTCGAACCGGGTGGTTATGATTTCTATCTCCATACGGCGGCGACCGGCCAGCGAACCTGGACCGCGATGATCTATCTGAACGAGCCCGGGGATGGGGGAGCGACCAGGTTCAAGGCGATCGGGAAGACCATCCAGCCCGAGACGGGAAAGCTGATCGCCTGGAACAATCTGCTATCCGACGGGCGCCCCAATCCAGCGACACTTCACCAAGGCATGAAGGTCCGTCGCGGGACCAAGTACATCATCACCAAGTGGTTCCGCGAACGATCCCTCTGAGCCGCTATTCGGTGCGGTGATTGCCGCCCTCGCCGAGCGCTTTGACGTGGACGGTCTTGATGTTGACGAACTCGCGGATGCCGAAGACTCCGCATTCGCGGCCGTAGCCCGAATGCTTGACGCCGCCGAACGGCGCGCGCGGGTCGGAGCGGACATTCTCGTTCACGAAGCTTAGTCCCGCTTCGAGCTCTTCCGCGGCGATCCGTCGGCCGCGATCGAGGTCGGCGGTGAGGACTCCCGAGCCGAGGCCGAACTCGCTGGCGTTCGCGATGCGGATTGCGTCTGCCTCGTCTTGAGCTGGAATGATGGCGGCAACGGGACCGAAGACTTCCGCGTCGTGCGCCGCCTGGCCAGGCCTGACGTCGGCCAGCACCGTCGCCGGATACCAGGCGCCCGGGCGGTCCGGGATCTTGCCACCGAGCAGCAGCCGCGCGCCATTGTCGATGCTCTGAGTCACCTGCGCGTGGATTTCGTCGCGCGCCTTCACGCTGACCATCGGGCCAAGCTTCGAATCCTCCTTCGTCGGGTCGGCCATTTCGAAGGTGCTCATCGCCTCGACGAGGGCCTGTTCGAACCGCTCGAGAACGGGCTTCACGACGATGAAGCGCTTGCCGGCGATGCAGCTCTGGCCGCCGTTCACCATGCGTGCGGTCGCCGCCACCTTGGCCGCAGCTTCGACGTCGACATCTTCGAGGACCACGTAGGCGTCCGATCCGCCGAGCTCGAGCACGCACTTCTTAAGCACCGAGCCTGCCGCCCTTGCGACACTCCGTCCCGCGGCGACGCTCCCGGTCAACGTGACCGCCGCGACGTGCTCGTCCTTGATCAGGGCCTCGACTTCGCGGCTCGGAAGCAGGAGCGTCCGGAACAATTCCTTGGGAACGCCGGCCTGGTGGAGCACCTCCTCGATCGCCAGCGCGCATCCCGGGACGTTGCTGGCATGCTTGAGGAGCGCGCCATTGCCCGCCATCAGCGCCGGAGCGGCGAAGCGAAAGACCTGCCAGAAGGGAAAATTCCACGGCATCACCGCGAGCACGATGCCGAGCGGATTGAAGGTGACGAACGCCTCCTCACCGCCAAGGTCGATCGGCTCATTGGCGAGATATTCGTGGGCGTGATCGGCGAACCAGTCGCAGTTGGAAGCGCATTTCTCGACTTCGGCACGGCCGTCGGACAGGGTCTTGCCCATTTCCTCAGTCATCAGCCGCGAAAGCTCATCCTTGCGTGCTCGAAGAATCTCGCCCGCCTTGCGGACGATCGCGGCGCGTTCGGCAAAACTGGTTCGGCGCCACTTCAGGAAAGCCTCGTGAGCGGCCGAAGCCGCTGCGTGCGCCTCGTCGATGGTGGTCTCGTCGTAGCTCTCGCCCGGCTGACCGGTCGCCGGATTGATCGTCTGGATCTGGCTGGATTTCGGACGGGTCAGTTCTGCTTGCTCGGTCATGGGCGACTCCTCGCCGACGCACATAGGCGCGGAGCTGCCCAGGCCCAAGGGTCACTCATCTGGTGTCCTGTCGCCCCTCGCCGCGCTCGTGCGCTCCAGTTTCGAAACTGCCCCCGGCAGTTCGCGAAACTTGGAGCGGGCGAAGGGATTCGAACCCTCGACCCCAACCTTGGCAAGGTTGTGCTCTACCCCTGAGCTACGCCCGCTCTGAGCTGACGCCGGAACTCGCCCGGCGGGAGGTGAGCGCGCGCCTAGCATGGGCCGCCGCGCCGCCGCAAGGGCCTCAGCGGAAGCTTGTGGCACGCATTACAGCGGCCCATATGGGCGCCCTCAAGAGGAGAGCATCAGCGCCGTGGCGACCCTGGGACTCAGCGAAGCCGAACGCGAATCGATCGAGCGGTTCGAGGCCGACGTCATCCATCCGTCAATGAACGCACTGGTCGTGCTCGATTTTTGGGCCGAATGGTGTGGGCCGTGCAAGCAGCTGTCGCCGATCCTCGACAAGTTGGCGGAGGATTATGCCGACAAGGGCGTGAAGCTCGCCAAGATCGACGTCGACAAGGACAAGCTGATTGCCGCTCAGTTCCGGATCCAGTCGATTCCGACCGTCTATGCGATCTATCGTGGCCAGCCGGTCGCCGACCTCACCAATTACCGGACCGAAGGGCAGCTCAAGAAAGTGCTCGACCAGCTGCTGGCCCAGCTGAAGATCGAGCCCGAAGGCGCAACGCCCCAAGCCGAGATCGAGCCGCTGGTGGCGATGGGCGAGCAGGTGCTTGCCGAGGGCGACGCGCCGCGCGCGGTCAACATCTTCCGTCAAGTGCATGAGATGGCTCAGGACGATCCAGCCGTGATCGGCGGCCTGGCGCGTGCGCTGGTTGCATCGGGCGAGGCAGCGGAGGCGCGGACGCTTCTCGACGGACTGTCGGAGGATCAGGCCAAGAAACCGGACATCGCGCGAGCGCGGGCTGCGCTCGAGGTGGCGTCTGCAGCCCCGGCTGTAGACACGACCGCCCTCGAAGCCCGGGTTGCCGCCAACCCCGACGATCATGAAGCCCGCTTCGAACTGGCCTCGGCGCAAATGGCCGCGGGAGACCGCGATACAGCCGCCGATGAACTGCTCGAAATCATCCGCCGAGATCGCGAATGGAACGAGGGCGCCGCGCGCAAACGCTTCCTGCAACTGCTCGAAGCGCAAGGCCTTGAAGATCCGTGGTCGGGCGCTCAGCGGCGTCGGCTCTCAGCCGTCCTCTTCACGTGAGCAGAGTCTTTAGAGTCCCGCTCTTTCCGCTTCCAGGCGCGATCCTCTTTCCGCGCTCCCAGCTTCCGCTCCACATCTTCGAGCCGCGTTATCGCGAAATGGTGCGCGATGCCGTCGACGGCGCCGGGCGGATTGCGATGATCCAGCCGCACCGGCTCGACGATGACAACCGCGCCCCGCTCTACGCGGTCGGCTGCGTCGGCGACATCGTGAGCCTCGAGGAGCTCGAGGATGGGCGGTTCAACATCGTGCTGCTGGGCTCCAACCGCTTCCGGCTGGTCAGCGAGAGCGACGCAGACACACCCTATCGCTGCGCGGAGGTCGACATCGCGGCTTTCGACGATGAGGAGCCGCCGGCGCTTGCTTTGGTCCAACGCGCCGAGGTCGAGCGTGAGGCGCGGAGGCTCGGTGACGCGATGGGACTCGCCGTCGACTGGAACGCGGTGAACCGGCTCGACGACGAAATGCTGGTCAATGCCATCGCGCAGGTCGCGCCGTTCGACGTCGGCGCCAAGCAGGCCTTGCTGGAGCAACCGTCGCTCGCAGGCCGCGCCGACTTGCTGGTGCAGCTGATGCAATTCCATCGCGCTACCGTCACGGGTGGAGCGCAGGTCGAGCCGACCCTCCAGTAGCTAGATCGACAAGCCGCGGAGCAGCAGCGGCAGCTCTCCGCTGGTCCCGCGCGCCTCGCTCATGAGGCGGCTGCGGAGCGGAGAAATGCGGCCGACCAGGCCCATTCCAAAACGGCGCATGGCGGACGCGGTCCTTCCCGGAACGCCGTAGATTCGAGTCAGCGTATCGGTGGCAAAGGCGACCGAAAGCGCGTCAAGCGAACGCCAGCGTTGGTACCGGTCGAGCAATTGCTTATCACCAAGATCGAGGCCGAGACGGGCACCTTCGACGAGCACCTCCGCCAGTGCAGCGACGTCACGGAAACCGAGGTTGAGGCCTTGGCCTGCAATTGGATGAATGGCGTGCGCGGCATCGCCGATCAGCGCGAGCCGTTCCGCGGTCATTTGCGCCGCGTGGTGGAATCCGAGCGGGAATGAAGATCGCGGCGCGAGCATCGCGATCTTGCCGAGGAAGCCGCCCATTGCTGCTTCTGCCTCCGCGGCGAAATCCTCGTCGCTCAGCGAAAGCCAGCCGGCTGCATCTTCCTCGGGCACCGACCAGACGATCGCGGAACGATGCGTGGCCTTGTCGTCGTTCATCGGCAGCAAGGCGAGCGGGCCAGTCGGATAGAAAATCTCGTAGGCGACATGCTCGTGCGGCTTTTCGTGGCCAAGGACCGAGACAATCGCCTGATGATCATATTTCCAGCGGGCTACGTTGATGCCGGCCGCCTCGCGGGTGCGCGAATTGCGGCCGTCGGCGGCGACCAAAAGGGGAGCCTGAAGCTTGCGCCCGTCCTCCAGCGAAACGACGACTCCGGTCGAGCCGCGATCGACGTGCGCGACGCGCGACTTCCACAGCAGCCAGATGTTCTTCCCCGCCGCGGCCCGCGCCTGAAGCGCGGTGCGGAGGTGGCGATTCTCGTGCATGAAGCCGAGCGGTTCCTGGTCATCGGGATCGAAATGAAGGGCGCCTGGCGCAAGGCCGTCGGCGACGGCGATTCGCCAGATCGGGCATCCGGGCTCGGCCAGATGGTCGGCGACTCCGATGGTCGTCAGCATGCGCATCGAACTCGACGAGACGGCGCTGGTACGGCCGTCGAACGCGGACTCGCTCCGCGGCGCGGGATCTGCAGGATCGACGATGATGACCGAAAGGCCGCTGGAATCCAGCGCCGAGGCAAGCGCCAGGCCGACCAGCCCGCCGCCGAAGATGATGACATCCGCACGGTCCATCGCTGCGCCTATATCTCTGCCTGCGGCCGCAGGGGAAGGGACCGCACAAAGCGCAGTCCGGCCCGTTCGTCGCAATGAAGCCACGACTTCGCTTGACCGCGGAGTCCGTGTGGGGGATTCTTAGGGGCGAAGATTGGTGGGGTGGGACATGGCGACGGTTGCAACGCGCGCGCCCAAGCGCGACCTGGCGCCCGACTGGCGGGAGGCGCTGAGCAATGCCGTGCGGCGCTTTGCTGTCCGCACGTGCGGAGCGGTCCTCGTTGCGCTGAGCATCGCGGCGGCCATTGCGCTCGCCACCCATAATCCGACCGATCCATCGCTGAGCACGGCCGCCGGCGGTCCGCCATCGAATTGGCTTGGAATTTCCGGCGCCTATTTCAGCGATGCCCTGCTGTTGTTGTTCGGGATGGGCTCTGCGCTGTTCGCTCCGGTGATTGCCGCTGCGGGCCTGCGGATGCTTCGGCTGGAGCCTGCAGGCCGGATCGGGCGCGGGTTATTGATCGCTGCGGCCGGATCCATCCTGCTCGGAACCGCCCTCGGATTGACCAGCGCATCGGCCGTGTCAGGTCTGCCGGGAGGGTGGGGCGGAGCGTTCGGGCTTGCGACTGCGCATGCGCTCAACCTTGGGTTCGGTCTCATCGCCAATCCCGAGATTGCGGGCCCGGCGCGCCTCGCGGTTCTCTTGCTCCTCGCCATCGCTGGTCTGTGGCTCGGCTATCTCGCGATCGGCCTGACCCATGATGAGCGCGACTGGTTCACGGGACTTCTTCGCCGCCGCCCGCTCGAACGCCGCGCCGCGCCGCGATCGACCGAAATCGAGGAGGAACGCGCCTTTCCCGCACCGCCGAAGTCCCGGCCTACGGTCGCAGTGGCCGAGCGATCAAAGCCGATCATCGCGGCAGGGCGGGCGAAGGACCGCAAGCCCGTCGCGCAGACGAGCCTCGCGCTCGGCGACAATTACCAGCTTCCGACCGTCGACCTGCTCGCGCCGGCGCCAAAGGAAAGCCGGCAGCAAGTCGACCGCGCTGGCCTCGAGCGCAACGCGCGGCTGCTCGAATCGGTACTGGAGGACTTCAACGTCCGCGGCGAGATTATCGAGGTTCGCCCCGGTCCGGTGGTCACTATGTACGAGCTCGAACCGGCGAGCGGAATCAAAGCGAGCAGGGTGATCGCGCTTGCTGACGACGTCGCGCGCAATATGTCAGCACTCTCTGCACGCGTCGCGACCATCCCGGGCCGGAGCGTCATCGGGATCGAGCTTCCCAACCCGAAGCGCGAGATGGTTTCGCTGTCCGAGCTCATCGCGAGCCAGGCGTTCGAGGATCAGAACATGTCGCTGCCGCTGATCCTGGGCAAGAATATCGCGGGAGATCCGGTCATCGCCGACCTCGCGCCGATGCCGCACCTGCTGGTCGCGGGCACGACCGGATCGGGCAAGTCGGTCGGCCTCAACTGCATGATCCTGTCGCTCCTGTACCGGTACGGACCGGATCAGGTGAAGCTGATCATGATCGATCCGAAGATGCTCGAGCTGAGCATGTACGACAACATTCCGCACTTGCTGGCGCCGGTCGTCACCGAGCCGGGCAAGGCGATCCGCGCGCTAAAATGGACCGTCGAGCAGATGGAGGAGCGCTATCGCAAGATGGCCAACCTCGGCGTCCGCGCGCTGCCGAGCTTCAACGCCAAGGTGCGCGAGGCGAAGGCCAAGGGCTCGAAGCTCAAGCGGCGGATCCAGACTGGCTATGACGCCGATACCGGCCAGCCGGTCTACGAGGACGAAGAGTTCGAATATGAGGTGATGCCGCAGATCGTCGTCGTGGTCGACGAGCTCGCGGACCTGATGATGAC
>DASTAU010000057.1:0-10751 GCA_035712425.1 Sphingomicrobium sp. | reverse complement strand
CGCGTTGACGATCATCCGGCTTTCAAATCCGGGCTTGTCGAGGTCCAGGATGAGGGCAGCCAGCTGATCGCGCTTGCCTGCGCGGCTGACAATGGCCAACGAATCGTGGATCTCTGCGCAGGTGCCGGAGGCAAATCCCTGGTGCTGGCCGCCGCCATGCCTGGCGCGGCGATACTCGCAACCGACAGCAACCGTGGCCGCTTGTCGAAGCTTGCGCCGCGAGCGGAAAGGGCTGGCGCGACAATCGAGACGCTGCTGCTCAACCCGCCCAACGAACTGGGCCAGCTCGCCGACTGGCGCGACCAGGCGGACGTCGTTCTCGTCGATGCTCCCTGTTCAGGCAGCGGGACCTGGCGCCGCAATCCAGAGGGGCGCTGGCGCCTGACTCCGATACGCCTCGACAGAGTCATCGGCGTTCAGGAACGACTGCTCGATATTGCGGCCGAGCTGGTTCGCCCGGGCGGGCACCTCGTCTACGCGGTCTGCTCGCTTCTGTCCCGTGAAGGGGCAGGGCAGATCGAGCGCTTCCTCCAGCGCCATTCATCGTGGATTAGTGAGGAGGCGGCCATTGCTGGCGGGCGTTTGGATGGCCCCGGGCGGTTGTTGACCCCAGGGCACGATCACACCGACGGCTTTTTCGTCGCGCGGCTACAGCGTCCGTGCTAGGCGACGGATGCGAAAAGTGGAGAAGTTATGCAGTCGTTTCCTCGTCTTCTGCTTGCCGGGTTCGCAGCGATCGCGCTTGCAGCGCCGGTCGCGGGACAACGGCCTGACGACCAGATTCAGCCGAAATCCGTCGAGCTGATGCATCAGGGCAAGGCTTTGTTGTCCGCGGGCAAGCTCGAAGATGCGCAAAATGCGTTGGAGACCGCGCTGGCAGTCGATCCGCGCAACCGCTGGGCTTATGTCGACCTGGCGCGCGTCGCCGAGCGGCAGCACCTGTTCGGCAAGGCAATGCGGATGACAGAGAAGGCGTTGCTCATCGAGCCGAACGACCCCGACGCAATCGCCGTCCAGGGCGAAGCAATGGTCGAGATGGGCGCCACCGCTCGGGCGCAGGAAAATCTGCAGAAGCTTCAGTCGATTTGCGGCGCCAAAGGCTGTCCGCAGGTTGCTCAGCTTTCCGCCGCCATCTCGCGCGGACCGACGGTCGCCTCCGCAAAGGCCCCGGAAACTCCGAAGAAAGACTAGCTCAGCACTCGTGCGAGCTTCACCCATTCATCAACGCTGACGGTTTCGGCGCGCCGCTCCGTGTCGATTCCGATTGCCTTGGCGGCTTCGAGCGCACCGGCGATCGGCTTCAGGCTGGAGCGCAGCATTTTCCGGCGCTGGCCAAAGGCGGCTTCGGTCAGCCCCTCGATGACTCTTGGATCGACGCCTGGCGGCTGGTCCGAAGGAACGATGTGCACCACCGCCGATGTGACTTTTGGCGGAGGTACGAAGGCAGACCGATTGACGCTCATCGCGATGCGCGGCCGCGAGCGCCACTGGGCCGCAACGGACAGCCTTCCATAGGCATCGGTCCTGGGGGACGCGACGATGCGCTCTGCAACCTCCTTCTGGAACATGAGCGTCAGAGATCGCCACCACGGCGGCCAATCCTCCGAAAGCCACTTCAGAAGCAGCGCAGTTCCGACATTGTAGGGCAGGTTAGCAACGACGTGGGTTCCCGCGCCGACTACGCTCGGCTCGTCGACCTTCAGCGCATCGGACTGAAGCAGGCCAAGCCTGCCATCGAACTCCTGCTCCAGCTCAGCGAGGGCCGGCATACACCGGCGATCGCGCTCCACAGCGATGACGGAAGCACCGGCCTCGAGCAGCGCTCGGGTCAGGCCGCCAGGGCCGGGGCCGACTTCATAGACTGATTGACCCCTCAAATCGCCGGGAATGGCCGCAATGCGTGCAAGTAGCTGGCGATCGAGAATGAAGTTCTGGCCAAGCGCCTTGCTTGCGCTGAGCCCGTGACGGGCGATGACCTCGCGAAGCGGCTCGGTCGGACCGGTCAAGCTACCTCGGAGCGAAGCGCTGCGTTATCCGCCGCCATTCGAATTGCTGCTGCCATCGGGCGCGGATCGGCGCGGTCTTGACCGGCGATGTCGAAGGCCGTGCCGTGATCGGGAGCGGTGCGGACGATCGGAAGCCCAAGCGTGACGTTGACGGCGTCTTCGAAATGCAGGGCCTTGATCGGGATCAGCGCCTGATCGTGATACATGCACAAGGCCGCGTCGTAATTGGCCCGAGCTCGAGTGTGGAACATGGTATCCGCCGGGTGCGGCCCGCTGACCCGCCAGCCCTCGGCGGCGAGCGCGGCGATTGCCGGTTCGATGATCTCTACTTCTTCGATGCCCAAACGACCGCCTTCGCCGGCGTGCGGATTCAATCCTGAGATTGCCAGGCGCGGCTCTGGAATGCCGAAGTTCCTTTGCAAGCCTCTGAGCGCCGCGCGACCGCGAGATTCGATCAAAGCGCTCGTGAGGTGTCTCTGCACTTCCGACAGCGGAAGATGCGTCGTGACGGGCACCGTCCTCAACGTCGGCCCCGCAAGCATCATGACCACGTTGCCGGGCGAAACCCCGCAGCGTTCGGCGACGAATTCTGTCTGGCCCGGGTGCTGGAAACCGATGGCGTACAATTGCTCCTTGGCGACCGGCCCCGTAACGACCGCGGCTGCCGATCCCGAGCGAGTCAGCCCCACGGCAATCTCGAGCGAATCGAGCGAGCAATGTGCGCCTGCGACACTGGGATGGCCCGGCATGTCGGAATGCGGAGCATTCAATTGAATAAGGGGCAGGCCCACGTCGAATGCCGAATCCGCCTGTCGCGGGTCATCGATCACTTCGATTGGTCCGTCCCAGATAGCCGCCACCGATCGGGGATCGCCGATTGCCACGAAAGGCGGCAGCCCGAACGCGTCGCGCGAATCCCAGCATTTGGCGATGACCTCCGGACCGATACCCGCCGGATCCCCGAGGGAAATCGCGAGCGGGACGGACGGCAGTGCCGGCATGGACGTAGCCCTTATCGGAAATGTCCGATCAGCGGTATTCGATAACGGCGTCGCGGCGAAGATCCGCAAGATAACGACGAGAGCGCATGTTCACCCGCTCCTGGTTGATCTGGTTATAGACGTCGTCGAACGTCGGCGCCGTCGGGTCGGGCTGATCGCGGCCGCAGACCACGAGCACGCGAACCGAGTCCTCGATCGATCCGAACGGAACGGTGGCTTGCCCGATCTGCAGCGGCATCACGAGTTCCTGCATCGCGCCGGGCAAATCGCGGGTTTTGATATCGTCGCTTTGCACGACCTCGGCATGGAAGTCCGAAGCAATCTTCTCGGCGCCGCCGCAGCCGCCGATGTTGCGCGTCGCTGCGACGAACTGCTCGACCACGGGCTCTGCCTGCTGCCGCGTTGTTCCCTTCGGGAACTTGAGCGAGATCTGCTTCAGGCTGAGGACCGCGTCGCGCGGATCGGGAGTGAGGATCTTCCGCGTGTCCTGGACGGCGATGATTGAAACTCCGCCTGGAAGGGAGATCGGATTGCTGATGGTGCCGGGCGTCATCTGGCGCAGCACATCGGCAATCTGAGTGGGAAGCTGCTCGGGTCGGACCCAGCCGAGATCGCCGCCAACCGCCGCCGTCGACGCTTGGGAATATTGCCGTGCGAAAGCAGGAAATGACGCGCCATTCTTCAGCTGATCGAGGATCTTGTCGGCATTCTGGATCGTCTCGGTCTGCGTATAGGGCGTCGCCGACAGGAAAATCTCGCTGACGCGATATTGCTCGGTACCCTTCGATGCGTTCAGGCGATCGAGGACCGCTTTCACCTCATCGTCTCCAACGCTCACGCCGTCTTCAATCTTCGCCTGCTGAAGGCGTGCCCAGGCGATCTCGCCTTGAATCTGCCGCCGCAGCGATTCGATCGATGAACCATGCGATCCGAGATAGGCGGCCATCTGCTCCGGGGTTTGTTTCGAGTCCTTGGCGACGCGGGCTACCGTGCGGTCGATGTCGGCCTTCTTGATGTCGATCTTTTCAGCCTTCGCCGCCTGGATTTCGAGAGTCTCGTCGATGAGGTTGCTCAGGACCTGCTGGCGAAGGGTGTCGATCTGGTCGGCTGGAATCGGCTGTCCGCTGGCGATCGACAAGAATGCCAGCCGCTGGTCGACGTCGGTCTGGGTGATGACATCGCCGTTCACGATCGCCGTCGCCTTGATGATTGGCGGCATCACGGTAGCGAATAGTTCCGGGTTTTCCGGCAGGTGCAGTGACTGGCTGCTGTTGACCGGCTGCGAGGCCTGGTCGGCAGAAACCTGGGCAGCGGCCCCGGATGCAACGCCGAGAAGAACTGCAGCGCCAAGGCACAGCGCACGCGTCGAATTCAGTCGAAAAGCTCGTGCCACGATTTGATAAATTCCCTTGATTCGCAGCCTGCTGCTGGTGGTTGCCGTTTATTCAGGGCCGCTGAACGCAGCCTTAGCGGCCTATTCCCTTGAATGCCAAGTGAAGTCCGAAAGTGTTTCCCGCCCGGAAGGTCCCGATCCTCTCATAGTCGCGCTTCCAGGTTAGTCCAACCTCCAGGCAGTCGTCCTCATACTGGATGCCGAGGCGCGAGCGTACAGGCTCGAAACCGTCGGCCAGCGATAGGGGGTCCTCATTCTTGTCCGTCAGGTCGATCACCGTTGCTCCGAAGATCGACCAGTAGCGGGTGAAGAGGATTCGCCCGGCTAGCCGGACCTCCTCGACATCCCTGAGGTCTTCGATCGCAGGGTCGATGTTGCGGTTGAGTTTCAGGTAGCCGACCTGAGCATAGGTCTGGGTCGTGCCGATGGTGAGGTCGATCTCGTTCCGCCGGACGGCGAAGTTGCCTTTGTCGATTCTGAACCGGTGCGTGAGGTCGATGAAGCGGCCGTAGCGGATGCTCGTGCGTCCGACGATGTCGGACACCCGATCCGTGAGGCCGGTGCCTTCGGGGAAGATGTCAGCCCGGTGGACCAATCTCAGGCTCTGCCCGATCGTGGTCTCGATGGACAGGTTCTTGCGGTCGAGCGACCAGTCGAACCCGTAGGTCAGCCGCGACGCGTCCTCCCAGCGGTCGTAGCCGGGAAAACGATTGAGCGCGAACAGATTGCTGTCCTCGAGATCGATCGAACGCGCATCCTCGTTCGGAATATCAAGATTCTGTGTGGCCGGCGTGAGAACCAGTTGGACGCGTGGGACCAGCCGCTGGATGCCACCGAGCAGTGGTCCGACGAACGGCCATTTCACCTCAGCGGCGAGGGCGCCGATCAGCCGCGTGTGCCAGCCATTGGTGCCGCTATAGATTGGGACCAAAGTGCTTTCGGCATCGTCCGTATGATAAACGTCACCCCGGCCGTAAGCGGTCAGCGTCAGTTCCTGTCCCCACGGCGTCAGGCGTCGCAAATCCCATTCGCCGCTTACGAATGCTCGCTGCGTGTCCTGACCGTCAATGCGAAGGATCGAGAGGCTGTTGCCCTGGAGCTGGAGCACACCGCCAACCACGTTTTCCTTGCGGAAGCGTGCGTCGATGGCCGGCAGGGCGATCGGGATCTGCTTCTGTTTGTCGTCCGCGCGAAGCCCTTCGAATGCCCAACCGGCGATCGTGATGTAGGAATCGGGGGAGATTCGTTCGACATTGACGACGTTGCGGAGGCGATCGTCGTTGGTGATGTCGTACCGGCGGGTGAGCGTCTTGTCGCTCGAGACCCGAAGCGATGTCGTGATGCTCCACAGCGGGTCGAGCTGGGCCTTGCCGTTGGCTTCGAAAAAGCCGCGGAATCCGCGACGCGTCGAGGTGACGTTGGGATCGATGCTCTCGACCGTCCCGTAAGTGAGGAACCCGCCGACCTGGAACGCGCCCCAGCGGTCGAGCTGGCGATATTTCGCCTCGATGGCCGGAAACACACCGGTGTAGACGTGCGGCGTCAGCGTGAAATCGCGGTTGGGGGCGATCTGCCAATGGAACGGCTCGGCAATCTCGAAACCCTTCCGGCTCGAGACGCTGAAGTCCGGAGCAAGCCAGCCCGTAGCGCCGTCATTGCCGCGAGCGACGTTGAACACGGGGAGCAGGGGAAGGGTGACCCCGAACAGTTGCAGCCGCCCTCCCACGAAACGGACCCGGCCGGTTGAAGGATCGTCGATGACCCGCGCCGCCGTGATCGCCCAGCTCGGGCGTTTGGGGCAGCCCGTCGCGGTGGTGACGGGGCAGGGCGAGTAGATCGCATTTTCGAGCGTCGTGACGTTGCCGTTGCGAGTCCCGCGCGAGGCCGCGACGCGCGCGCCGCTTTCAAGAACGACCATCAGGTTTTCGACCGTTCCGTCACGAAGCGTATCGGTCAGCTCGACCTTGTCGCCGACGAGCTTGTCGCCCTGAGGCGTGATGAGGACGACATTCCCTTGCGCGAAGACTTGCCCGCTCTTGCGGTTCCAGATCACCTGGTCCGCCGCGAGGTAATTGCCCTCGCGGTCCATCCGCACTTCGCCGCTCGCCGTAACCATGTCGGCCGCATCGTCATAAATGACCTGATCGGCGCTGAAGTTGACGACTTCGTCGGCTACCGAGACTGGCTGCGGCTCGGCCTGCGCGGCCACGGCGGTGGGCGCCGCAAGGAGCAGCGGGAGCGCCGACCACCAAACCAATCTCGCTCCCAACGCCGTTCGCCCGCTCAAAATCCCTGTCTTGCCGAGCGCTATCGCATCTGGAACGCGTCGCGACAATCATCTGCGGCGGCTTTTGCCAATGAGGGACTTGCATCCTAAAGGTTCTCGAGAACATTCGCCTTTCAAGGATCGCCTCACATGCAAATTCGCTTCGCCGACGCTCGGCCCTCGGGAGATTATGCGCTGGTGCTGCCCGTCGCCGGCAAGGACCGCGCGCCGCTCGGCTCGCTTGGCGAGGCCCAGCAATCGGTTGGCGCCGCGCTCGACCGGCAGCGGTTCGAGGGCGACGGATCAAGCGTCTCCGAGCAGTTCATCAACGAAGGTGGCGCTGTTCGCCGCTTGCTCGTGGTTGGAGTGGGGGCCGGCACCAACGGAGGCGATAGCCCCGAGAAACTTGGCGGCACCGCTGTCGCCCGGCTGCTTACGTCGGGCGAGAAGACCGCTGTCATCGATGTGAGCGGGCTCGGCCTCGACGCCGACGCCGCTGCGAGGGTCGCACTGGCGGCGGCGCTTCGCTCCTGGCGGTACGACCAGTATCGCACGAGGCTCAAGGACAATCAGAAGCCCACGCTCGGGGAAGTCGTCATCGTTGGCGGCGGGAATGGAGCGGAGCAGCGTTACACCAGTCGCTGGGCGCCGGTCGTGGAAGGAGTCTCGCTAACCCGCGAGCTGGTCACCGAACCGGCGAACATCATCTATCCCGAAACTTTCGTCGAACGCGTCCGGAAGTCGCTCGACGGTTCGGGCGTCGAGATCGAGGTGCTCGACCGCGCGCAGATGGAGAAGCTCGGAATGGGCGCGCTCCTTGGCGTGGCCCAAGGCTCGGCTCGTGAAGGCCGGCTGATGATCCTCAAGTGGAATGGCGGCGGCGCGGGACAGCCGACCGCCTTCGTCGGCAAGGGCGTGACATTCGACACCGGCGGTATCTCGATCAAGCCTGCCGCCGGCATGGAAGCCATGAAGTGGGACATGGGCGGTGCCGGTGCAGTTGCCGGCGCGCTCAAGGCCCTCGCTCTCCGCAAGGCGAAAGCCAACATCGTCGGGATTTGCGGCCTCGTCGAGAATATGCCGGGCGGCAACGCGCAGCGGCCGGGCGACGTGGTCACGACCATGTCCGGGCAGACCGTCGAGGTGATCAACACCGATGCCGAAGGGCGGCTCGTGCTCTCGGATGCCGTTTGCTACGTCCAGCGCAACTTCAAACCGTCGACCGTGATCGATCTCGCGACCCTGACCGGCGCGATCCTGATCAGTCTCGGCCACGAATGGGCCGGCCTTTTCTCGAATAATGAGGAGCTGGCGTCGGAGCTGCTCAAGGCGGGTGCCGAGTCCGGCGACAAATTGTGGCGGATGCCGCTTGGCGAGCCCTTCGATCGTCTGATCGATTCGCCGATTGCCGACATGAAGAACGTCGGTCCGCGCGAGGGCGGATCGATCACCGCGGCCCAGTTCATCCAGCGCTTCATCGAGAATGGCGTTAAATGGGCGCACGTCGATATGGCCGGCAAGGCATGGTCGGATAAGGCGAGCTCGACCTACGAGAAGGGCGCCACCGGCTACGGCGTGCGGCTCCTCGACCAATATGTCGCGGACACGCTCGAAGCCTAAGCACCCGCTGCCGTGCAGGTCGATTTCTATCAGCTTGCGGGCACTCCTCCCGAGCAGGTGATCGCAAGCCTGGCCGACAAGCTGCTCGCGACCGGCGGGCGCATGATCGTCGTTGCCGATGACGAAGTGTTCCTCGCGCGATTGAATCGTATTTTGTGGGACCAGGGCGCAGCCAGCTTCGTGCCGCATGGGCTAGCCGGGGGTGCCGACGATGCGCGGCAGCCTGTGTTGCTGACAACGAGCCCCGACGCGCCGAACCTGGCGCGAAACATGCTGATCGCGGACGGTGTGTGGCGCGAGTCAGCGTTGTCCTACGACCGAAGCTTCTTCCTGTTCGACAACGCCACGCTCGAAGGGGCTCGCGAAGCCTGGAAATCGCTAGCAGCCAAAGAGGGCATCGAGCGCCGCTATTGGGCTCAGGAAGGCGGCAAGTGGGTCAAGAAAGTCTGAGGCTTGCCGCGAAGCTGCTGCGCGGCTAGGCGCGCTGCCAATTCCACCCAGCAATCAGCAGGAGATCGCCCGGTCATGGCCGTGACGCGCACCTTTTCGATCATCAAGCCCGACGCCACCCGCCGCAACCTCACCGGCGCGGTCACCAAGATGCTGGAGGATGCTGGTCTTCGCGTCGTCGCGTCGAAGCGCATCCACATGACCCGCGACCAGGCCGAGGGCTTTTACGCGGTCCACAAGGAGCGGCCGTTCTACAACGACCTCTGCACCTTCATGACCTCGGGCCCGGTCGTCGTGCAGGTCCTCGAAGGCGAAGATTCCGTGAAGCGCAACCGCGACGTGATGGGCGCGACCAATCCGTCCGATGCCGCCGAAGGTACGATCCGCAAGGCCTATGCCGAATCGATCGAGGCGAACTCGGTTCACGGGTCGGACAGCGACGAGAACGCCGCCATCGAGATCGCTTTCTTCTTCGAACCCGCGGAGATCGTCGGCTAAGGATTCTCGCGGCTATAGGTCCAGCAGACGGGCTTGCCTCCGTCTATCCGCGAGATCTCCGCTTCCAGCCTGTCGCCCTTGATCATCGCTCGAACCTCCGATGTGGCGAGCTGCAATCGCTCAGGCGAATGGCCACGAACGGATGATGCCCGTAGCCACTTTCGTCCAGGCCGCATTATGGTCGAGCAAGGACGCCGTAATCTGTCCCGTGAAGATCAACCCGGCGCCGGCAACGTAGGCCGGATGAAGCCGCCGACGGGTCACCAGATCATAGGCTCCGATGCCGAGGACAAGCAGCGCGGTCGGAAGGAACAGCTCGATAAAGATAGACAGCGCGCTATCGCTGAAATGTAGCGAAGGACCGAGCCAACGCGCGAAGCCCGCGTCGGCGATGCTGAGGGTCGCGAGGAGAATCAGGCGTTTATGGGCTGACGGCATCTTGCGCGCGGCCATCGCCGCAAAAGCGAGGGTGCCGAATTCCAGCATGTCCAGGACCTGGATCGAGAGGAAGCCTGGATTCCCGTCAGGCGTAGGCAGTTCGAGCTTGTCCATCGTAAGCGATGTCGCGAGCCCGACAATCACCATAGTTCCGGCAAGTATGGGCCCAGCGACTCCGAGGCGCTGGTGCAACCTGACCTGACGATTCCGAATAAGGAGGGCTTGGACGGTCAGAAGGATCAGCCAGCTGACGAAAACAACGCCGTGGACATGGATGATCGGTGGAAATGCCGGTGCACCGCTGGTGACGTGCCTGACGATTTCCGGAACGAAGCCGGCGAGAATCCCGACCCAGATGATGGCAACGTAGGCGAGGAAGAAGTTTCGATCCCAGGCGTGCCGAGGAGCAAAGGGATGCCGCTTTTCCGGGCTCGGTCCTGGACCGGCAATGATCGTTGCCAACGTCCCCTCCTCGTCAGCTCATTTTGACCCCACTTACAACATCGGGCTCAGCGTCGCGAGGAGGTTTTGCCACAGGCGAAGCACGAGGCCGTAGTCCCCGACGTCCTCACGCGTGACGCGATCGCATTGAGCAAGAAATTCGTCCTGCCGCTTGCGCATGGCCGCGGCGAGGGCGTGATCGTCGAACAGGATGTTGTTCTCGAAGTTGAGCTCGAAGCTTCGCCGGTCGAGGTTGGCGCTGCCGATCAGCCCGACACGGCGGTCGACGACCATGGTCTTGGCGTGAAGCAGGCCCGGCCGAAACTCGTAGACCTCGACGCCCGCATCGATCAGGTCCTTGTAGTAGCTTCGGCTCGCAGCGGCGACGATCCAATTGTCGTTGCGCTTCGGGAACATCATCAGCGTTCGGACCCGGCGACGCCCCGCCGAGGTGAGGGCGAAGAGAAGCTGCTCGTCCGGGACGAAATAGGGTGTCGTGATGATCAGTTCTTCGCGAGCCGTGTGGATCAGCTCAGAGAAGCAGGCGGGCATTGCGTCGAATCCCGAGGTCGGCCCCGTGCCGAGCACCTGGGCGAGGATATCCCCGCCCGCCTCGCGTGCCGGTTCGGCGAGCAGCG
>DASTAU010000056.1:0-2802 GCA_035712425.1 Sphingomicrobium sp. | reverse complement strand
CCCCTCGGCATGCCGGGTTTCCGCGTCGCCTGGGGCTACGGCGTCGAGACCGGAACGCATGTCATGCGGCTGATCGCCGGCGGCGTCTTCGATGCGTTTCCGCGCCTGAAGCTGGTCATCGGCCATATGGGCGAGAGCATCCCCTTCACGCTCGAGCGCATCGACAACCGCTATCTCTGGGAACTCGAGATCGGTGGCTTTGCACGCACGATCAAGCAATTGCCGAGCGCCTATTTCCGCGACAACATCATCGTGACGACGAGCGGCATGAATTACCGCCTGCCGCTGATGATGACTATCGAGCTGTTGGGGATCGACAATCTCCTCTTCGCCGCCGATTGGCCCTTCGAGAAAGCGCGGGAGGCGGTCGACGCCATGGACGCGATGCCGCTGTCCGAGGAGGACAAAGCGAAGATCTACCACCGCAATGCCAAGCGGGTGTTCCGGCTCTAAACCGTTTGCGCTCCGGATTGCGCGGGCGGATAATCCGCCAAGCGCGCATTTGGATCACCGGTCCGGAGGCTGTTTCATGTTCGCCAAGCTCAATCACCTCGCCATCGTCAGCGAAAATTATGCGATGAGCACGCGCTTCTACGAAGCCGTGTTCGGCCTGAAGACGGCGCGCGAGGCGCGCGTCGAGAGCGCGACCGTGGTCGGAGACGGCTATGTCGGCATGAACATCAATCCGCGCGTCGCCGGGCGCGGTGCGCGGCTCGAGCATTTCGGCTTCGAGGTGAACGATGTCGAGACCGCGCTGTCGCGGCTCAAGGCCTTTCCCGATGTGCAATGGGCGAAGCGGCCGTCGAACCGGCCTTTCGCCGGCATCTCGGCGCATGACCCCGACGGCAACGTCTTCGACATCTCGCAGAAGGACATGGACAATCGCACCGACGTCTATGTCGAGAAGAACCCGCTCCATCCCACCCACATCACGCATTTCGCATTGCGGACGATGCATGCCGACAAAATGGCAGAGTTCTATCGCGCCGTGTTCGAGCTCGAGCCGCGCAACAAGCGCGAGGGCGATCCCAACCACTATCTGAGCGACGGGCATATGACCATGGTCATCATGCCGTGGCGCATCCACGACTACGACAACACCGGCATCATGCCGCCCTCGCTCGACCATATCGGCTTCAAGACGGAGAGTGTCGCGAAGTTCAAGAGCGAGGTCGAGCGCCTCAGCGCGCGCAACCCCTACATCGCGCCCTTCCCGGTCGATCATGGTCCGGAAGCCCGGGCGCGGCGTGCGCTGTTCGAGCGCAGCTGCCCCCTCTGCCAGCACCATCTGGCGGATATCGACGGCGTTCTGTTGGGCGTCGCCGAAGCCTGAGAAAGCGCCCGCCTTCAGGGTGGCAGGGGAATCGGGTGAATGATTTCACGCGGCACCGCGAATGAGCTGGTCGAGGTAATCGACGTTCCAGCCGGCGAGCTTTCGGCGGTTTTTGAAGCTGGTCATTGGCTTTGCGTCGCGCAGGAGGTTCATGGCCATGTGCTTGACGACGGCCATGTTCTCGGGGCCATGGCCGGTCCTGAGGCGGGCGAGATCGTCGTGGAAGACGACATCGAGCACCCAATGGAGGCGGTTTTCGATGCCCCAGTGGGCGCGGACGGCGCGCGCGAAGGTCTTGGCGTCGAGCTTGGCCGAGGAGAGGTAATAGCGCCGCTCGCGCGCCGTCTTGCCGTCGCGTTCTGTGGTGGCCTCGACCATGGCGATCATGGCGAGGTCGGGGAAAGAGGGCTCGCCTGGATAACGGCGATCGGAGAACAGCCACGCGACCTCGTGACAGACGGTGTGGCGGCGCAACTCGATGCGGCCGTGCTCGCCGTCGGTGGTCTCGCAAGCCTCGAGCGCTTGTGACGGCGCGGCGAAGAAGGCTTCGACGTCCTTAAAGGTGGCCGGCCAGTTCTCCTTGAGCGACAGCAGGTAGTCGCCGCCGCGCTTGCGGATCGTCTCGGCGATGGCGCGCTGGGTTCCCATCGCATCAATGGTGACCAGCGCCCCGGCGAGGTCGAGGCGCTCCAGCAGAAGCGGGATGGCGACGATCTCGTTCGACTTCCCCGCGACCGCCTCCTGCCCCAGCACGAGGCGCTGCCGGCTGGCCCAGGCGGAGACAAGATGCAGCGGCTCGCGCCCCGTCTTGCGGGCATGGGTGCGCCGCGAGGTCTTGCCGTCGATGGCGATGATGTCCGGCTCGCTCTCGCGCAGTCCTTCCACCCAGGCGGTAAAGCACGCCTTGAACAGAGCGGGATCGAGCGCCCGGATCACCTCCCCCAGCGTGTCGTGGCTCGGAACGCCATGCTCATACGGACAAAACCGACGCAGGAAGCCGAGGTGCTGCGTTCCCCAGAGCTGCATCTCCACGAAATCGTCGGCCCCCGCCACCGTGGCGCAGAGCAGCAATAGGATGATCTCCGGCAGCGGATAAAGAACCTTCGCCTGCTGCCGCGGGTCCTCCAATGCCGAAAAATGGTCGAGAAGCGATCTGCCGGCCCTGCGATCCATGGTCCACCCCCACAAAGGTGGTTCTCCATGAATCACAAATCCGGCCGTCGAGGAATCCTAAAACGATTCACCCGATTGCCCTGGCTCGACGGCCGCGCGGCCGCCGCGAAAACTCCCTTAGCGTCAACCATTCGTTAATGCCCGGCCCTTTATGGTGAATACAGGATGAACGGCTCTTTCGAAGACTCTGGGCGAAGCTCCTGGTCGACCGCGCGGGTCGGACGTCCCAAACAGGCTTATAATCCCTGCCTTGAAGGGGTAAGGAGTACGGTGCGATGACTGCCCCAGCTGCTCAA
>DASTAU010000055.1:0-4189 GCA_035712425.1 Sphingomicrobium sp. | reverse complement strand
GCGCTCGATACAATTGCGGGCGGAACGCCGCCACCCTAGAGCAGGCGAAGATGCGGAAATTGCCTTCGATCATCGCCGGGACGCTCGCGCTCGCCGCATGCAGCAGCAGCGACGGACGTTACCCGTCGCTTGCGCCGAGAGCCGCGGAGGCGATCGATCCCCGGCTTCCCGTCGTACGGCCGATGAACGACCGCCCGGTGAGCGCTTCGCTCGCCTCGCAGCTCGCCGCACTGGTGGCCCAGGCGCGGGGCGGGGAGGATGCGTTCGAGCCGGCGGTCGCGAACGCCGAGCAGCTCGCGTCCTCCGCGGGTCAGCGCCAAAGCGAAAGCTGGATCGCGGCGCAGGAAGCGCTCTCGGCTGCAGTTGCCGCGCGAAATCCCACCGCGATGGCGCTGTCGGACATCGATGCGCTCGGCGCGAATGCGCTCCAGCAACAGGGCGGAATCGCGCCCAACGACCTAAGCGCAATCCAGAGCGCCAGCGCGGAGGTCTCCAAAATCGCGAACGGGCAAACGGACCGGATCGATGCAATCCAGCGCCGGCTGGGGCTCTAGAGAATCAATATTTGATCAGCGGCAAAAGACTGGCGTGGTCGTCCCGCCAGACCCGGAAGCCCGGACGCGGACTAAGATTTTGCCAGGCTGCGGCGTCGCGGGCGGTGAGCTGTTCGATCGTTCCGGGCGACTGCGAAAGCGCAACCCAGATCGAGTGCGACGCATTATTCGCGCGCTGCGCAGATGAAGGCGTGAAACTCAGTTTTCGCGCCGTCCATCCGCTGTCAGCGGCGGCGGCCGCGATCACCGGCTCAATATCGAGGAACCGGTTGGTGATGTGGACCATCAGCAACCCGCGTGGGGTGACATGTCGGCGGTATACCTCAAATGCCTCTCTCGTCAGCAGATGCATCGGAATCGAATCCGATGAGAAGGCATCGACGACCAGCAGGTCCGCTGAAGCCGCCGGCGTGCGATCGAGGGTCAGCCGAGCATCGCCGATGACCACGCGCGGATGGGGCTGGCAGCGATCAAGGAAGCGGAACAAGCGGGGATCGGAAGCGATCCGGACAATGGCAGGATCGATTTCGTAGAAGGTCCAGCGCTGACCGGGCTTCACGTAGCACGCGAGCGTGCCTGCCCCGAGCCCAACGATGTCGATTCTCGCATGATCGCCGAAGAGTTGCGGCGCGGCGGCCATCGCCTGGCCCACACCGGAGCCCTCGACATAATAAGCGGTCGGCATCCGCTCGCGTTCCGGCGAGCCAAGATTTTCGATGCCGTGGACGGTGGTGCCATGAACGAGCCAGTGAGTGCGGTCGTTCTCGCCGATCGTATAGATGCCGAAGAAGCTGCGGGTCATTCGGCCCGCCGAGGAAGAAAGCGCAAGCTGGTTCCAGCCGCCCGCAGCGAGCATCAGGACCGCCATCGAAGCGGAGAAGAGCAGGCGATTTCCGAGCGCCGCGACCGCGATGCACAGGGTGCCAGCAATCGCCGCGAGGCTTAGAACGGCGGAAGGCGGCAGGCCGAACGGCCCGAAGCTAACGACCGAAAGCAATGCGAGAGTCGCCAATCCAAGACGGGTAAGCCGTGGCCTCAGCGCCAAATTGCCCCACAGCGCTTCCATCCGCGGCACAGGATTATGGACGGCGAGCAGGCCGGCCGCGGCGATCAAGAGGATTGGATGCTCGTAGGACCAGTTGAATATCTGCGGCGCCAGAAGTGCGCAAAAGACCCCGCCGAGAACTCCGCCAAACGACATGGCGAGATAGAAGGCGGTGAGATGCTCTTCCGGCGGACGGCTGTCGTACAGCCGGCTGTGCAACGCGACGGAAACGGTGAAGAGGTTGAGGACGGCGAGCGCGGCGAAGGCCGGAGCGTAACCGATATCGCTTGGGAACATGGCCAGCGCGCTGACCAGAAGCACCCAAGGCGCGAGGCGGGTT
This sequence comes from Sphingomicrobium sp., assembly GCA_035712425.1. Classification (GTDB taxonomy): domain Bacteria; phylum Pseudomonadota; class Alphaproteobacteria; order Sphingomonadales; family Sphingomonadaceae; genus Sphingomicrobium. The sequence goes on along the minus strand of DASTAU010000055.1, from coordinate 2,250 downwards.
ATGATCCTCGCAGGGGCCCGCCGGCCCGCGAACGCCACGCTGAAGCTCAGCAGGTAAATGCCGAGCGGGATCACCCACAGCAGCGGCATCGCGACGATGTCGGTCGTGAGGTGGAGCGTCGTGGATAGAATGAGACCCGAGGGGACGGCAGCGAAGAGTGCCCAGCGCGCCAGCTTTTCGCGCGCGGGCTTTTCGGAGCGAGCGGGCTTTCCAGCAGTCGCCGACACGGCTGGCAAAGCGATCGAGCACCAACCGACTGCGAAAGCGAGTGCGGCATAGCCGGCGGTCCACAGCCAGCGCTGGGCACTGAGCGGCAGCCAGACTTCCACAACCAGCGGATAGGTGAGCAGCCCGGCGAAACTCCCGAGGTTCGACGCGGCGTAGAGCGGATAAGGGTCGCGGCCCTCCGTCAATGCATACCAACGTTGCATCAGCGGCGCCTGGGCCGACACGACGAAGAACAACGGGCCGATAGAAGCGAGAAGGAGCGCGGGCACCCAGAAGAAGGGATTTGCGGTAATCGAAGGCGTCAGGCCGATGAGGCCGATAGGCAAGGTCGTTGCCGCCACAGCGAAGGCGCACAGATGAATCAGGGCCTGCCGCCGCGGTGCGAACCTTCCAAGCCAATGCGCGTAAGCGTAACCGGCGAGAAGCAACGCCTGGTAGACCAGCATTGCCGAATTCCACACCGCCGGGGCCCCGCCTAGGCGCGGAAGCACCATCCGCGCGATCATCGGCTGGACGAGGAACAGCAGGAACGAGCCGAGAAAGATCGTCGTAACGAAGCGAGCTTTCGGCGACACGCCTGCTTTATGCTCTGCAATGACGCTCGCCATTCCCCCGCCTTTCGGCGATGTGTTTAGGTGCGCGGGGTTTTGGTATGGTTAACGGCGGCCAAGCCCGGTCAACGGGATCCGGCGTCAGCTGTGGTTTTGGCGAGAGCGGCTACCCTCGCCGCGGGCCAGTCTTCCGCTTCGATTCGATAGACCATGTTGGGATTGAGCTCGGGCCCGAAGCGGGTGTCGGTGAAGTCGAGATCCTTGCGCCGCTTCATCCCGAGCCGGTGCATCAATCCCCAGCTCGCTTCGTTCTGGGCGACGGTCAGCGCGATGACGTGCGGCGCTTCGAACCGTCCGAACGCCAGGTCGAGGCTCGCGATCGCCGCTTCCTTGGCAATGCCCTTGCCCCAGGCCTCGGGGCGCAACCGCCAGCCGATCTCATGCTGGCCGGTCATGTTCGAACCGGGGCTGTTCACGCGCTTGATCCCGCAGAAGCCGAGGATATCGCCGGTGGCGCGGGCTTCGACGATCCAGAAGGCGTGCCCGAACTCGGCCTGGCATGCGCGCACCCGCATGTAGGCCACGCGCCATTCCTCCGGGAGTTGCAAGCCGCCGAGATGCTTCATGACTTCGGGGCGGTTCATGACCTCGTAGAAACGGACTTCGTCCTCGTCGTCCCATTCCCGAAGCCGGAGCCGCTCGGTCTCCGCGACTGTTTCAGCCATTGATGAGCCGCGCCGCGTCCAATGCGTGATAGGTGAGGACGCCGCTCGCTCCCGCGCGCTTGAACCCGAGCAGCGTCTCCAGGATCAGCGCGTCGCGGTCGCCGGCGCCGGCCGCCGCGGCATGCTCGATCATCGCATATTCGCCGCTCACCTGGTAAACGAAGGTCGGCACTCCGAACGCGTCCTTCACCCGGGCGACCACGTCGAGATAAGGAAGGCCCGGCTTCACCATCACGAAGTCCGCGCCCTCGGCGAGGTCGAGCTCGACCTCCCGCAGCGCCTCCTCGATATTGGCCGGGTCCATCTGATAGCCGCGCTTGTCGCCTTTCAGCCGCCCGAGCGAGCCCACGGCCTCCCGGAAGGGTCCGTAGAAGGCCGAGGCATATTTAGCGGCATAAGCCATGATCGCGACATTCTGGTGGCCCGCCTGTTCCAGCGCCGAGCGGATGGCACCAACACGGCCATCCATCATGTCCGATGGAGCGACGATATCCGCGCCGGCTTCAGCCTGCACCAACGCCTGCTGGCCGAGGATCTCGACGGTTTCATCGTTGATGACATTGCCCTGGCCGTCGATCATCCCGTCGTGGCCGTGGCTGGTGTACGGGTCGAGCGCGACGTCGGTCAGGACTCCGATGTCGGGAACCGCGTCCTTGATGGCGCGAATGCCTCGGCAGATCAGGTTGTCGCGGTTGAGCGCTTCCTCGGCGCGATCGGTGCGGAGATTCTCCGGCGTGTTGGGAAAG